>JBJTGC010000111.1:0-7737 GCA_046093725.1 Actinomycetota bacterium | reverse complement strand
CCCGCACTTCCAGTCAAGCACGGGGGTATGCACCGATGCTCGTCAGCTCGGTAAGGATTTGCGAAGAATCCCTGTGGATAACGCTGTTTTTGAGCGAAAAACGCGCCACAGGTCATGTGTCACGCACGCCGGTAGGCTCTCATCTCATGAGTGATGCAGCAGTGTCAAACGAGCCAGCAATCGCCCATGCGCGCATCGTGTACCTCGGTCCGGTGTCTCCGCAGTGGGAGGTCTACGGCGATTGGGGCGACCACACTGTGCTCGAAGAGTTCCGCGCCCGGGTACTTGCACGACTGGTGCTGCTGCCTCGCGACGACCCGCAAGTCCGCCGCAACATGGCACGTATCGTGCGCGATGCCGAGCGTGAGCGCGTCTCCATCGAATGGGACATGGGCGACCCGAACTACGAGTTCTGAGTCGGTCAACCCCACACTCTGTTCATACGTAACTCTCCGTGAACGGTCGGTGACCGAAGAATGAATCATGTCGAACATCCGCGTGATTCATTTCAGGGAGTTCCTCGTGGTCGGTACTCTCCGCCCGTGGTTCGTAAGTTCTTCAATAGAGAACTCAGTTGGATCAGTTTTGATCGCCGAGTATTGCAGCTCGCTCGCGAGTCTGGTGTTCCGTTGCTCGAACGTTTCAAGTTTGCAGCTATCTGCTCCTCAAATCTCGATGAGTTCTTCCAAGTCCGTGTCGCCGCGCTCAAGGATCAAGTCGCAGCTGGCGTAGCCACCTTGAGCGCGGACGGGCTCACCCCGGCGCAACAACTAAGCGAGATCGGCACAGCTGTATCCCAATTCGTGCGGGAGCAGGAGGAAGTTGTTTGGGATGTCCTTCTGCCCGAGTTGGCCGAGGCAGGAGAGGTCTATTGCACGTGGGAAGAATTGACTTTCGACGAACGCGAGAGAATGACCCGCGTTTTTGACGAGCAGATATTCCCAGTGCTCACGCCGCTAGCTGTTGACCCGGCGCACCCATTTCCCTATGTGTCGAGTCTCGCCGTGAGCATTGGTGCATTGGTTCGTGATCCAGATTCAGGTGAGGAACGTTTCGCGCGAATCAAAGTTCCAACGATGTTGCAGCGCTTCATGTTTCTCGGCAATGGTCGATTCGTTTCTCTAGATGAAGTAATCAAGGCCAATCTTCAAGAGCTGTTCCCCGAGATGACCATTCGTCATGCAACTACGTTCAGAGTCACCCGAAACGCGGACCTCACGCTTGAAGATGAGGAAGCGGACGACCTGCTGCAAGCCGTCGAGATGGAACTTCGTCGTCGACGTTTCGGTAACGCAGTCCGGCTCGAAGTGGAAGAAAGCATCGACGAAGAGATGCTTGAGATGCTGCTGGAAGAACTTGATCTCGAAACCGACGACGTCTACAGGCACAGAGGGTTGCTCGACCTCACTTGTCTTCACGACTTGCGGTCACTTGACCGACCTGATCTGAAAGACGACCCGTGGACACCCGTGACAGCAGGTCGTCTTGCAGTGGCTGATGACCAAGGGAAGTCATTCTTCAGTGTGATTCGAAAGCGTGACCTCATGGTCCACCATCCGTACGAATCATTTGCGTCGTCAACCGAGGAGTTCATTGCGCAGGCTGCAGCCGATTCGAGTGTGCAGACCATCAAAGTCACCTTGTATCGGACAAGTGGGGACAGCCCCATTGCGCGAAGCTTGATTGCGGCAGCGGAGCGTGGGGCCCAGGTTGTGGTGCTCATCGAATTGAAAGCGCGCTTTGATGAAGCCACAAATGTCACGTGGGCAAAGGCATTAGAGCGAGCTGGGGTTCATGTCACATACGGTGTCGTGGGCCTAAAGACACACAGCAAGTTGATGCTCGTTGTGCGCAATGAGGGAAGTCGCATCCGTCGTTATGTGCATATCGGTACGGGCAACTACAACTCAAAGACTGCGCGCACGTACGAAGATCTGGGCATCTTCACATGTGACGACAGTATTGGAGAGGATGTTTCCCGACTTTTCAATCAACTCACTGGGTTCGGACGCGAGCGAGAATACGAGAAATTGATTGTGTCACCCACGCACCTGAGGCCCCGGTTGTATGAACTCATCGACAATGAGATTCGGTATGGGAATGAAGGACATATCTCGGTCAAAGTCAATGGAATTGCCGATGGCCCAATGGTCGAGAAGTTGTATGAAGCAGCAGAAGCTGGCGTACGAATTGATCTTCTCGTGCGCGGAATATGCACGTTGCGGCCAGGCATGGTGCCAAATTCTCGACTGCGAGTGCGATCGCTTCTTGGTCGCTTCCTTGAACACTCACGTATGTACATGTTTGCGCACGGAAGTACCGAGAAGTCGAGCGCTTACTTCATCGGTTCAGCAGACTTGATGGAACGAAATCTTGACAAACGAGTTGAAGTACTGACACCCGTCATGCATCCAAAGCACCAGGCCTGGCTAGACACTGCACTTCAGTACATGTGGGCTGACGACGTGGTCGCGTTTGAACTTGGGGTCGATGACTCGTGGAGGCGTGTGGGTCCTTCGAATTTCACACCTGACCATGATGCTCAATCTCGTTTGAGGGACTGGATAGTCGACAGCCAGCAGCGACTTGGCGTACCCAGTTCTCGGTGAACTGAGTGACATAACTGGGGAAGGTCTTGACGGCTGTTCACCGCTGGTTTACTGACCAGACTCCTTGTCTTCACTTCGTGCTCCCTACCTTGTTATTTTGAGATGTGAGCCTTGGAAGAAAGCGGACACGCCGCCCATCGAAGGGCTCAACAGGAAGGTGACATCCATGGATGAGCTGCGAAAAGGTTTTCATCATCAACTTGATGAAATCCGTGAAGAAGTCGCGCGATTGGCTGCCATGGTGATCGAGGCAGTTCCAAGGGCCACCGCAGTGTTGCTTGCTGGCGATCTTGCAGGTGCCGAATCTCTCATCGCGGCTGACGACGAAATTGATGCACGTTCGGTCGACATCGAGGAGCGTTGTTATCAGGTGTTGGCTCTTCAGGCGCCGGTCGCAGGGGATCTTCGACAGGTGGTTGCGGTGCTCAAGATGGTTGCCGAGATCGAGCGATCTGCCGACTTGACCGTCAACATCTGCAAAGCAGCACGGCGCATCTACAGACACGAACTGGATCCACGGCTTCGTGGGCTCTTGCAACAGATGGGGGAGCAAGCACAGCAATTGTTTGCTGCCGCCCTCGAATCATTCGAGGAGAGCGATCCGATAAAGGCAGCAGCCCTGGACGACATGGACGGCTTCCTTGACGGCCTGCAGAAGGAAATGGTGCAAGCAATTCTCGTGGCACATGCTGCAGGAAAGATCGATATTCAAGTTGGTATTCAGTTGGCCGTCGTTGCGCGGTTCTACGAACGCATCGGTGACCATGCGGTGAATATCGGTGAGCGCGTCAGATATTTGGTGACTGGTTGGTTGCCAGAACACAAGGGTGCGGCACGGTATACCAACAAGAAATTGGATGACACTGATGGCATTCCTTACATCGAGTCGACCAAGTAGTCGATAGAGGATGGCTTGGTTCCTTCTCGCACTTGCATTGCTGGCTTTTGTTGTCGGCGTGCGAATCGGGCAGCGCCGTAACGGGGTAGTTCCGAGTGAGGAAGAACAACAGGATTCGATAGCCAGTCCTATTCCAGCTGACGCAGCCCCAGCCGGAGTTCTGAGTGCATCACCGGGCCTTCAGCAAGTGCTCGATGTGTTGCCAGTCGGAATCATCGTTGTCGACGCATCTGGCGAGGAAGTCTCTCGAAACAAGTTGGCCGAAGGGATCACAGGTCTGCGTCACCTTGATCTTCTTGTGGATGATGCAGCCGAGAGTCTTCTGTCTGCAGCTCGCCAAGGTTCGTTTGGGGGTCAGACTCTTGCACTGTTCGGACCACCACCAAAGACAATCGAATTGACGGCGTTCCCGTTGGCCGATGGTGCACTCGTTGCGATGGAAGACATCAGCGAGAAGGTTCGCCTTGATCAGATTCGCACCGACTTTGTTGCCAACATCAGTCATGAATTGAAGACTCCGGTTGGTGCAATTTCCATCCTGGCTGAAACTTTGGCGGGCGAGGTGACTGATGTGGCAACGGTGAGTCTGGCGAATCGAATTGTGAATGAGGCTCAACGAATGACTGACACCATCAACGATCTGATGGAGCTGTCTCGCATCGAGAAATCTGAGAGCCGCGTTCTTGGCCCCATTGATCTTGTGGAAGTGGTAAATGATTCTGTCCGACGTGTCCTCCCACTTGCCGAACGAGCGGGAATCTCAATTGAAGTGACTGCAGAATCGGAGCCAATCTTCATAGAGGGCGACTTCCGACAACTCGTATCTGCAATTGGAAACGTGGTGGACAATGCTGTGAAATACAGTGACTCTGGCTCCACCGTTTCAGTCAGCGTATTCAATGTGGCCGACTCGTCCGTTGTGCAGATTCAAGATCACGGAATTGGAATCTCGACAGAGCACCTCGACCGTATCTTCGAGCGCTTTTATCGCGCCGACAAGGCGCGATCCCGGGACACTGGGGGGACTGGCCTCGGATTGTCGATTGTTCGAAACATCGTCACTCAACATGGAGGACAGGTGAACGTGGAGTCACTCGAAGGTAAAGGATCCACCTTTCGACTCTCTTTTCCACTGAAGTCAAGGGTTGCGTCAGGCACTATGAGAGTTCATGATCATGTCGTCAATCAGTAACCCTTCAGTCCTCATCGTTGAGGATGAGGAATCATTCATCGAAGCCCTCCAGGTGGGACTTCGTAAAGAGGGGTTCAGGGTATCGGTGGCGCGTGATGGTGTTCAGGCCCTCGAGATGTTCGACATCGTGAATCCGGATCTTGTTCTACTCGATGTCATGCTGCCGAAGATGTCGGGCATCGACGTGTGTCGACAGCTGAGAAAAAAGACCCTCACCCCGATCATCATGGTGACTGCAAAGGGTGCCGAAATCGACACCGTTGTGGGCTTGGAGGTCGGTGCTGACGACTACGTGTCAAAGCCGTATCGCCTTCGCGAACTTGTCGCGCGAATGCGTGCAGTCATGCGTCGCGTGCCAACAGACCGTGGTGGCGAATTGTCGGGATCAGTCATCGAAGTTGGTGACGTTCAACTTGACCCCGATGAACATCATGTCGTGGTGAGGGGCGAAGATGTTTCACTTCCGTTGAAAGAGTTCGAACTTCTTCACATTCTGATTGCCAATGCAGGTCGTGTTTTGCCACGCGAGACACTCATCGATCGAGTGTGGGGAACCGATTATGTCGGTGACACGAAGACCTTGGACGTGCATGTGAAACGTCTGCGCTCGAAGATCGAGATCGACCCGGCAAACCCCGAGAGAATCGTCACGATTCGCGGTCTTGGGTACAAGTACGAGCGACCACGCGGGGCGTAGCATCGCCGCATGCGCGGCGGTGGTAAACATCGAATTGAACACGGCCCCGGGCTGCCCGGTCCGACACCGCTTCAGAACCTTGCGCGAACACACGCCCTCATGGTGGGGGGCGAAGCAGTCATGGCTGTGTCACTTGCCGACTCGATGTTCTTGTCAGTCAGCCCCGACGCTGCCCGCGGGAAGGTACTCGCATTCCTTCTCGTGAGCATGGCGCCATTTCTTGTGGTGGCACCACTAATTGGTCCTGCCATTGACCGCATGAAGGGTGGTCAACGCCTTGTCATTGCACTCGTTGCCGCGTTACGCGCGGTTGTCATGGTGGCAATGGTCTTCTACGTCGACTCCCTCACGCTGTTTCCACTCGCTTTTGCGGCTCTCGTGCTGTCAAAGACCTACGCAATCTCAAAGTCTGCGCTTGTGCCCAGCACCGTCGAGTCGGAAGACAAGTTGGTCGATGCGAACAGCAAGCTCGGCCAGGTGGGAGGCATCACCGGCTTTGTGGCAGCTGTGCCTGCTGCTGTCTTGCAGTTGTTGTCCACGCAGATAGCCCTCGTTGGTGCAGCGGCTGTGTTTGCCTTTGCTTGTGCATCTGCTTTGCAATTGCCCCGTGATGTGGTGACTGCAGCCGAACAAGCAACTCCGCTCGAAGTACGTGAGTTGCGTTCACCTCGCGTGGTGCGGGCTGCGACAATGATGCGCATTCTGCGTGGCGCAGTGGGGTTCATGTTCTTCCATCTTGCGTTCTGGTTACGCCACGAAACAGCTGGAACGGCATGGTTCGGTTTTGCACTCGCGCTTGCCGGACTGTGCACGCTGCTTGCAAACACTGTCGCACCCGCCATACGCCGCCGACTGAATGTCGACACGATGTTGCTTGTGACTGTCGCTGTTGTGGCTGCAGCAGGCCTGATTGCGGGGTGGGTGGGAAGCATCACCGCCGGACTAGTTCTGACGGCGCTCGTAAATGCAGCAGCAGCAGTTGGACGTTTGGCCTTCGAGGCAATCGTGCAACAAGATGCACCTGATGCCAATCGTGGTCGAGCATTCGCCAAGTTCGAAACCCAGAATCAATTGGCATGGGTGGCCGCGGGCGTCATACCGGTTCTGCTGTCCATGGCTGGTCCCGTCGGTTTTTGCGTCGTCGGAATTGTCGGGCTAGCGGGTTGCGCTCTGTTTGTGCGTCAGTCGCCTGGTGGCCGACGTCGGGTTACTGAATCTCGAGGCGCGCGAGCCAGAGGCCAGGGGCTTCAAGCTCGCTAGGCGTCGGCAAGTTGCCAACTGTCTGAATCAACTTGGCCGGTGCTTGCTCGCCGCCTCGTTCAATGACGCCACGAATGAATTCCGCGCCACGTTCAAGTTGCTGACGCGTGAGATGCAGCCCCAACAAACGTTCGACGAAGACGGCGTCTTTGCCGGCCTCAAGACGGCGCCGTCGAACAGCTTCTGCGATGGTGTGGCCTGATCCGAGGACTCGTTGTGACGCGTGATCGACGATGTGGTCAATGTATGCAAGGACTGCTGCGACATGTGCATCAAGAAGTGGTGCGAGTTCTTCTTGAGCACTCGATCGCACTGCACCAAGGATGAGCGTGGGGTCGCTGAACACTTTCTGAATGTGTTCAAGTGCGTCGCTCGAGGAGGCATCAAGGCCTGACAGTGCGTCCATGACGGCACTGGAGTCTGGTTTGAAGAGTGACACATGGCGGCGTACAAGGTCAGTGATTCCGTCTTCCACTGCCGTCGTATTCAATACTGCATGTGAAGTCAGTTCGTGAATGAGAACCCACATACGAACATCGTCGATTGCCAAGCTCCAATCAGTCGCGAAGTTCTCGATTGTCGATGGCACAAGAAGCAACTCGCTGGTGTCGGCACGTGGCAACGGAAAGTCGTACTGCCCAAATGCACGCTGGGCGAGCGCTCCGACCATGCCACCCACGGTCATGCCGACCATTGCCGGTGCCATCAGGCCAGACAGGCTTGCCATCATCGCTGCCATCGGGTCGTCGTCGGTGTCGGCATCGACGTCTCGTTGCGACAGCGATGTCGCAAGATCAGTGAAGAGCGGACGGAAGTCTTTCAGAGTGCGTCGCGCCCACTCGGAACGAGTAGTCGTCAGAATTTCAGTCGCTCGACCACCAACATTTGTGTCGAGACCACTGACATCGCGTACGTGCATGTCGGCAACTCTGGCCAAGTCGTTGTATGCGAATCGAACAGTTGGATCGGGCTGTGAATCAGCTGTGTCACCAAGTGCACCAAGACTTGCGAATTGAGTGGCGATATCCCAGTTGAGTGGGCCTTGTGAGCCCATCGCCTTCATCATGTCGCCAAGAAAGCC
>JBJTGC010000110.1:0-9124 GCA_046093725.1 Actinomycetota bacterium | reverse complement strand
CGCATAGCCTCATACATCTGTCGCGCAGCTTGAGGTGACTGTTCATTCAGAGCAGGAGCGCCAGATGCCGCCATGAGGTCGGCGATGGCTTGGGCTTGTGGGTGCAGTGGCACAGTGTCTCCTAGTGGCTCGCGTCGGTCGCGGGTGGTGCGTCGGCTTTTTTCTTCGGAGGCGGAACACCGACACTTGGTGCTTTGTCCGCCCACTCTGGCCAGCGTCGGCGACTGACGATTGAGAGCATGCGCAGCAGCTTCATTGCCTTTTCGTCTTCCTGGGCCGGACGAGCAATGATGACGCCGTCCTTGATCATGCGGTTGATTACTTCTTCACCAAGGGCGGTGCGCACGATGGTGAGTGTCCAGTCGTTGTCCTCGCCGATTCCGCCAGTAGCGATGTCGGAATGCTCGGCTGCGAAGTCAGGGCAGTGCTTGCAGCCCTCGCGTGTCCATTTGTGACATTCCTTCAAGTCGATCTCGTGATACGAGCCATCTTTCATCCAGATTTGGAACACGCCCTTGATGTTCATCTTCACCATGTCTTGCTTCTTCAGGCCGTACTTGGCCTCAAAAAGCTCGGGGAAGATGGCATCGTCGAAAGTCTTCGAGCACAAGAGTCCGATGTTGAACAGGAATGGCTTCGACACTTTGCCGGCCTTGCGGTCCCACATCACCGGAGGAGACGAGGTTTGGCAACCCATACCGACGAGAGCGAGGCGATTGAAACCTTGCTCTTTCGCATCGCGTAGCGCCAGCGGATTCGCACAGTACGTGTAACGACTTCCTGCCGTCGCCAACACTTCATCTTTGTTGCGCGCGAGCGCAGGCTTTGCTTTCCAAGCATCGTCGTCTTCGACGCCGCTCACCAGCGCGGCTTCGATGTAGTCATTTTCGAGCAGCCACACGAGCATGGCTGACACGAAGGCACCGTCCTGGCCCTTTTCATGCTGCTCTTTGTCGGCTGCTCTAGTGAGAAGCAGTTGGCGCCAGATGCCACCCATTTCGTCTGGTTCACGTGTGCGGCCAAAGAGGTGCATGTCAGCGGCGGGTTCCCACGAGCGGAACCGTGGACATGCCCTTGTGCAGGTCGTGCAACCTTTTTCGCCATGAATGCAGTTGCTGAGGCCCAGTTCTTCTTCAAGATGGAATGGCTTGTATTTGCCCTCGACATGTTCGTAACCAATGACATCGTGGGGGCATGTGACAACGCACCCTGCACAACCAGTGCACAGGCCAGTTGTGATGACCTCTTCGTAGAGTTCCTTCCATTGCGCGGTCCAACGCTCGGCTTTGGCAGGAGTGCTCGTCATGGTCATCTCACGAGACTAGGTCGCTACCCCCATCGGCGACACACCCACAAGGACACGGAAAAGGCCCGCCTCCACGACTGACATCGGGAAGCGGGCCACTCTCCAAGGGGGATCTCAGAGTCGCGTGGATCCGAACTCGGGATAGGCGAGGACGCCCATTTCGGGCAAGTCAAGCCCGATGATCTCGTCCTCTTCGGCCGAGCGAATTCCGCCCTTCGTCATCATGTCTTGAATCTTGAAGAACGCGAATGCGATGGGAAAGATCACACCAACGATGACGGCCACGCCGAGAGCTTGCGCGCCGAATTGACCCCAGTCACCTTTGATAATTCCTTCAACGCCGGCAACTGAGGATCCGTTCCATGCACCGCCGTAGCTTCCGTTGGCGAAAATTCCAACGGAGAGAACTCCGAAGATTCCATTCGCACCGTGCACTGCGATAGCGCCGACCGGATCATCAATCTTGAACTTTCGTTCGACAACGAAGACAACTTCGATAGCGAGAATTGCCGCGATGACACCGATGACGGCGGCAGCCCACGGAGCAACGAAGGCACACGGTGCCGTGATTGCCACGAGTCCGGCGAGCATGCCATTTGCCATCATGCCGGGATCTGGTTTTCCTGTGCGCTTCGTGATCCAGAACATGGCCGCAATTGCACCGAATGCTCCAGAGATTGCGGTGTTTGCGGCAACCGTCGCGAATTGAACGTCAGTTGATGCAAACGTTGACGCAGCATTGAATCCGAACCAACCAAACAGCAGGATGAACGTTCCGAGCATCGCCATAGGAATGTGATGTCCGGGAATTGCTCGTGGTTTTCCATCCGCTCCGAACTTTCCAATTCGTGGACCGATGACAATCGCGCCGGCGAGTGCGGCAACGCCACCGACGGCGTGGACGACACCGGATCCGGCAAAGTCGACGTAACCGGCGCCAAGGCCCATCGTGTCCCATGTCTTTGCAAGCCAACCGCCGCCCCATGTCCACGCTGCGAACAACGGGTAGTACACGGCACCGCAGAAGAGACCCCAGATGACGAAACTGTTCCACTTCCATCGTTCCGCCATCGACCCGGTTGGAATCGTGGCGACAGTGTCCATGAAGGCAACCATGTAGAGGAAGAACCCGAGAAGTGCCGGAGTGATGCCACCACCGGACAATGCCCATCCGCCCTTCCACAGGAACACCCAGTTTCCGCTTCCGAGAAGCGCATCACCGATCGGAGCTTCGAGACCCATCGGGGCGTAACTGAAGCCACCAAAGGCAAGCGGGAATCCGACGAAGAAGAATGCAATGAATCCCAGTCCGAAGATGGCGAAGTTGGTCGACACGACGTGTGCTGCGTGCTTCGCTCGACAGAATCCGGTTTCAACGAGTGCGAAGCCTGCCTGCATAAAAATGACGAGCATCGCACCGATGACAACCCATAACAGTGAGGTCTGTTGACCAAGAACCGTCACAGCCTTCTCGGCATCGAAATCGTCTGCTGCAAGTGACGCAGTTCCGGCAAGCAGCACCGCACCGGAAGACACAGCAGTGCCGACCAGAATGCGCTTCAGCCAGGTCAAGCCAGGAGAAGTCTTTTCAAGTAAGAATTCAGATTGCATTGGAGCCTTCCTCTCCGGTGCGAACGCGCACCAATCGTGAGATGTCAGTGACCCAGATTTTTCCGTCACCAATTTTTCCTGTCGCGGCGGCAGAACAGATCGCATCCACGACCTTGTCTGCACTTGCATCATCGATAATGATTTCGATGCGTACTTTCGGCACGAAGTCGATGGAGTATTCACTTCCGCGATAGGTCTCGCTATGGCCGCCTTGGCGACCAAACCCACGAACCTCAGACACGGTCATGCCTTGTACCCCAGCAGACTTCAGTGCATCTTTCACGTCGTCGAGCTTGAACGGCTTGACAATCGCAGTGATGAGTTTCACTGATAGTTCTCCTTCTGGATGTTGGGTGGTGTGCCGCGACGCTGCGACAACCAGAAGGTATGAGACCGATATTTCTCGTGCGTCAGGTCATTGTTTCGATTGTGTGACGACCCTGTGAGTGGTCGATGCGCACGTCAGGTACCCGTGACGACCAAGTCATGCAAAGTGTTGCATCAGCTTGGCAGTTGCCTTGTCGCCGACCTTTCGGCCGTGTCGGTCTGAAACCTCGAAACGGTCCGTGACAATGCCTTCAGACGTGCTGATTGACGCATGATGAACATGTATTCCCGAGATGCTGAACGAGGTGGCCACGGCCTGCAGCAGGCCTGGTTGATCGGCCCCAGACACGGTGACGACGGTGTGCCAGGGGTGCGCATCTTGATCGACTGATATGACGAGCCCGTTGAGCAGGGAGCGATCAACACGAAGACCATTTTCTGGTCGTCGCTTGAGGCTCTCTTGAATGCGATGAGCAAGTTGTGTGCTCGAGGGTTTGGTCAGGCTGATGATGGTGAAACTGTCAACGACGCCACCATCGGGCCAAGTGGCCAGGTCGGCGGAAGCCACTTCTAGTCCGTAGTCCGCGAACACTCCGGAAATACGCGCAAGAAGTCCCTTGGTATCGCGTGTGGCGATATCCACACGCCATTTCTGGGGCTTCGAACGTTCGTGAGGGTCGCGTTCGGCGTTGTCGTCGCCGCCAGACATTCGATGAACAGTGACTCGAACAGTTCGACCTCTTGGAAGTGGTTCGATGAGTTCGGCATGACGGACGATGTCTGCTGGAGCGTGGGCGATGAGATAGCCGGCTGAAGCGTTCTCGATGCGGTCTCGCAGGAGTGGGTCCGTGGTCAGTTCGAGGGCTTTGCTCTTCTTCAGTGTCAATACGGACTCGCGAGTGCCGTCAATCAATTCAGGGTGTGCCAACACTTCTTGCACTCCAGACACCACTTCAAGAAGTGCCGAGTATTGCCAGTCTTCCAATTCGCCTCGCGCCTCAGTGAGGTGTCGGCACATCTCGACGTTGATCGGGGAAGCGAGATACTCAGCCAACTGTGCAAGCACGCGCGTGTTGAGATTGAACGGCTCTTGGCTAATCACCGTCCGTAGCAGAGTTGATGCTTTGAGGAGAGCGACGACTGTGCGGTAGCTGTCCGGCGAAAGATGAAGTGGCGAGATGTGTTCGACTGCAAGTTCGGCTTGTTGACCGTCGGTGGCATCAGCCAGGAAGGCCGCCATCATGAGGTTGTCCGTGTCAGCTCGTTCAGCCATTCCGCGCTGGCGGAGATATTCGAGCGTCGGAAATGCCATCACTCGCGTCGGGTCGAGCTCAGTGAAGTCACTTCGCCTGGCATGTAGTGCTGATGCGACTCCAGGAAGAGCGCGTTCAAGAACTCCGACGAGCTCAAGGAAGCGCCAGGACCGTGCATTTCCTCGTCGAACAACTTCAACGAAGGCTCGAGAGCTCTCAGCGTCAAAAGAGAGAGCGGTGTCTCTATGCGATGCCGCCCAATCGAGAAGTTCTTTTCCTGGGTCAAGGTTGGCGGCGCGAACTGCCGCTTCGAGGCTCGTGAGCAGAACTCGCTGTGGTGGTGGGCTGCCTTGCAGCACCAAACGGTTGTCGCGCTGAACGAGCCAGCCACCAGGGGGCTCGGGGGTCTCCGTTGGCGACACTCGTGCAGCCGTGTTCCCCAGTCGCGCGCGAAGCAACGGTGGTGCAATCAACGTTGTTACTAGTACGACAATGAGCACCACTGCGTATAGGTCATCATCGAAGACGCCAACTGTGAGACCGATGCTCGCAAAGATGAGGCCCACCTCACCGCGTGGCACCATGCCGAGTCCGACGAGCACGCGGTCAGCCCCAGTTCCCCAAGCACCAACAGCAGCAATCATCTTCGCTGCAACTGCCACTATCGAAAGTGCTGCCGCCAAGAGCAGTGTGTGGCCGTTCGCAAATGTCGAAATGTCGGTGTCTATTCCGATGCTGACGAAGAAAATAGGAACAAAAATTGTGGCAAGAACATTGAACTCACGTGAAATACGTTCGTGGTGATCAGTGCTACCGAGGGACATGCCTGCCACGAATGCACCGATAATCGGGGCCAATTGAGCTGCATCGGCCGCTGATGCCATTGCAAATGTCACGGCTGCGGCAAAGACGGCGATAACAGAGGGGGACTTTGCTCGACCACCGATGAACGTGGTGATTCGCGGTAACAGCAACAGACCAATCGCAGTGCTCGCGATGAGAAATCCGGTTGCGAGAAAGAGAGTGCCAAGGACGCCGGCAATGTCGACTGACCCCTGTTCCACTACTCGCGTAACAATCGTGAGAATGACCAAACCAAGCACGTCATCTGCAACAGCCGCTCCTAGGACAAGGCGCGCTTCAGTTGTGCTGAGTGCACGAAGGTCGCCAAAAACTCGTGCGGTTATTCCGACACTCGTAGCTGCGAGCGCTGCACCAAGAAAGAGTGAGGCGTTGGTTGATTCGCCGAGAAGTTGGCCGGCGCCGAACCCAAGGCTCATTGGCGCGGCAACTCCGATGACCGCCCCAACGAGAGCGGCCCGTCCAACCTTGCGTAGTTCGCTCAAGTTCATCTCGAGACCAACTTGGGCAAGCAGCACAATCACCCCAAGCTCGGCGAGTATTCGAACGGCGTCTGAAGTGTCGACGAGTCCGAGAACCGATGGTCCGATTGCGATTCCGACTGCGATTTCACCGATGACAGCGGGTACGCCGATGCGGTCGCAGACTTCACTCGCAACTTTCGCAGCGATGAGTATCGCGGCGAACGCAAAGAACATTGAGCCCCAGTCGATCCCGGTAGATGCCGAGAGAATTGCGGTGGTCACAGCAACTTGTTGGCCTCATCGAGAGCAGAGAGAAGGAGCATCCAACCCCGGCTACGCACTGTCTGAATGGCAGTGGACCCAAGCATTCGTCTCAGGCTAACGATTGCGGTGTCGCAACGGCGGGGCGATAGATGACCGATACGCGCCATTCGCACGAGGTTCTGGCGCGACACGACTCGACCAGCGTGCATGACGAGCACCCCCAGCACGGCGTGTTCGGTGGGCCCAAGCGGGCTCGTTGCCTGTGATGGTCGGCCATTCATGGCAGGCAATCAATCCGGGGGGATGCGACGAGGAGCATGGTCGGCACGTCACAGGACGGTAGAAGAGAAGTGTTCCGAGTTCGTTCCACATATATGACGTTCCTGTGAACGGGTGGTGTCGCCTTCCTCGGCTCCGGTGGCAGAGACGGCACTGGCGGTTGCCAGACTGTGGGACATGGATCTGACCTACCCCCAAGACGCTGAGACTTTCCGCACTGAGATTCGCGGCTGGCTCGAAGACAATCTTCCGAAAGGCTGGTTCTCGCCAGGTTTCACAATGACCTCGGACGAGCGCCGAACATTCAATGAAGAATGGCCCGCGAAGATGTTTGCCGGTGGGTGGATCTGTGCGACGTGGCCAAAGGAATACGGCGGCAAGGGTTTGTCGATCATGCAAGGTGTCGTGCTGGCGGAAGAGTTTGCGCGTGCAAAAGCGCCGATGCGTGGTGACTTCTTTGGTGACACTCTTGTCGGCCCGACCTTGCTTCAGTGGGGAACCGAGGAGCAGAAGAAACAGTTTTTGCCTGGCATTTTGAAAGGCGCAACGCGTTGGTGCCAAGGGTTCAGTGAACCAAACAGCGGAAGTGACCTCGCATCGCTGAAGACCACCGCTGTTCTTGACGGTGATGAATGGGTGATCAACGGGCAGAAGGTGTGGACCACACAAGGTCACAACGCAGATTATTGCTTCTTGTTGACTCGTTCGGATCAGACTGCGACCAAGCACAAGGGCATCAGTTACATGTTGGTGCCGATGAATCAGTCAGGTGTTGAAGTTCGTGGCATTACCCAACCCGATGGCACTGCCGAGTTCAATGAAGTCTTCTTCACGAATGCTCGTTGCCCGAAGGAGAATGTCGTCGGTGGTCTCAACAATGGTTGGGCCGTTGCAAACAGCACCCTTGCCTTCGAGCGGGGCATGAGCGCAACAACCGGGTTCCGTCGTTTCGAAGCTGAGTACGACATTATGCGTCAGGTCGCAGAGCAGAACGGGGCGATCTGTCATCACGACATTCGTCAGCGACTCATGAAGTACTACACAAAAATTCAGATTCTTCGCATCAATGGTCTTCGCTCGCTGTCTTCGACGCTGAATCAAACGAAGGATCTCAGTGTCATGGCTCTTGGAGTGACGAACAAGATGTTTTGGTCAGAGATGCACAAGGAAGCAATGGAACTTGCGCTCGACATTTTCGGTGCAGAAGCAATGCTTGCTGATTGCGGCCCTGACGGCGAAGGGTGGCCAGGTACCGCACGCGAGAAGCGTCGCCCCGGTTACCCAGTGAGCGGCATGATGTCGGCATTCTTCTTCTCGCGGAGCGAGACCATCTGGGGTGGCACCAGCCAGATTCAGCGCAACATTGTCGGTGAGCGTGTGCTGGGCCTTCCAAAAGAGCCGAAAGCGCCGGGCGAATAGGGCAGTTCAGCTCGACAACACCTCGACCGTTTGGTCGAGCGCAGAACGTTCGCTGAGTTTCTTGTCTCGCAATGAGAGTGCGAGCATGAAAGCAATGATGGCCATCGGAACAGTTGCTTTGTAGATCATCGAAATCGCGTTGCTGAGAACATTCAGTGTTTCGGTGCGAGCAGGCTCTGGCAATTGGCTGATTGTGCGTGGTTGTTGCAGGAACTTTGGGTCGACATTCCCGGAAAGTTGAGAGTTGAGAATCGCACCAAACGCTGCGAGGCCAATGACACTTCCGAGAGAGCGGAAGAGCACCACAACTGATGATGCGACTCCGAGTTCATGGAATTCGACACTGTTCTGCACGGCGAGTGACGACACCGGCATTGTCGAGCCAACGCAGGTTCCGACGAGAACCATGCCAATGATGACAAAAGCCACGCCCGTAGCTGAGTTGTCGATGAAGCAAAGCACGGTGACTCCGATGATGCCCACGCCGGTTCCGACCACAGGGAAGATGCGATAGCTACCAGTATGCGAAGTGACTCGCCCGATTGAAACGCTTGAAATTGTGACAGCAGCCATCATCGGCACGAGCAGGAGCCCGCTGTTCGTGGGCGATATTCCGGTTACTGCTTGCAGGAACAACGGAATGAAAGTTCCGACCGCCATGAGAATGCCACCGAGCATCGCCACCAAAGGCGACAAGGTGTACACCTCACGATTTCGGAAGAGGTGCAACGGCATGACAGGGCTTGTCGCACGTGGTTCCCACCAGAGAAAGAGCGCCGTCATGACTGCAACGGCAGCCGATAAGGCAACATTGATGCTTGCGGTCCAGCCATACTCCTCGGATGTCCAGGAGAACACGAGAATAAGACCGGTCACTGCGCCGACGAGCAGGCTCATCCCCACGTAGTCAATGCTGATTCGTCGTTTAAGCACTGGAATCTTCAGTGACGATGTCGACATGTAGAGAGCCACGAGACCAATCGGCAAATTGATGAGGAAAATCCATCGCCAGGACATGTGATCAACAAAGAATCCACCGAGCAATGGCCCAGCGACACTTGAAATCGCAAAGACGCTCATGAATGCCCCGACATACCGACCTCGGTCACGTGGGGCAATGATGTCGGCGATAACGACATATGACATCGCCATGATGCCTCCACCACCTATACCTTGCAGCGCTCGACCGATGACGAGAGTCGTCATTGAGTTCGCGGCCGCGCAGACAAGCGAAGCGATGATGAAGATGACGACGGATAACTGCACAAAAATGCGTCGCCCGTAGAGGTCGCTCAGTTTTCCGATGAGCGGAGTGATTGCCGTGGAGGTGAGGAGATATG
>JBJTGC010000109.1:0-2748 GCA_046093725.1 Actinomycetota bacterium | reverse complement strand
GAGTGCA
This sequence comes from Actinomycetota bacterium, assembly GCA_046093725.1. Lineage (GTDB taxonomy): Bacteria > Actinomycetota > Acidimicrobiia > Acidimicrobiales > Ilumatobacteraceae > UBA2093. The sequence goes on along the minus strand of JBJTGC010000109.1, from coordinate 2,741 downwards.
TTCTGCGCGCAGTCCATCTGCGTTCTTGATGTCGTTGAAGACGCCGTCGAGAATCGGCTTTCCGGCCTCGCGAGCAGCAAGTAGGGCGAGCGCCAAATGCGGAACCAGCGGATGACGGCCAGGAACCTGAGTGGCACGCAATTCCTTGGCCAGGTCGTTGGTTCCCATGACGAGTACGGAGACGCGCGGGTGGGCGCAAATGGAGCGTGCATCGAGGATTGCCGTAGGCGTCTCGAGCATGCACCAAATTGTCATGGTTGCCGGAGCCCCGGCGGCATCGAGGCGTCGCGAGACTTCGTCGAGAGTTGTCACAGAGTCGACCTTGGGGATTACAACTGCGTGCGCACAGCTTTGCGCTGCTGCCACCAGATCATCGGCGCCCCATGGCGTGTCGAGACCGTTGCACCGAATCGTGATCTCTCGCTTGCCGTATGCACCTGATGAAGCAGCTGCAACCGCATTCACCCGAGCTGCATCTTTCGCATCGGGGGACACTGCGTCTTCGAGATCGAAGATCAGCGCGTCGGTTGCGATGGACTTTGCTTTCTCAAGTGCGCGTTCATTCGCGGCAGGCATGTAGAGAACAGAGCGACGGGGGCGGTTCTGATGCATGTGGTCCTCCGAGGTCAGGATGAAAAGCCGTAACGCGCAGCAAGTTCAGGGTCGCGAGCCGCAAGCTCGCGAGCAAGTTCGACCACGACTCGGCACTGTTTCACTGATGCATCGTCTTCCATTTTTCCATCGAGCATGATGGCACCGGTTCCGTCGCCCATCGCATCGATGACGCGCTGTGCTTGTGCGACATCTTCTGGTCGCGGACTGAACACTCGTTTGGCAATGTCGATCTGAACTGGGTGGAGACTCCAAGCACCGACGCAGCCGAGAAGATATGCGTTGCGGAAGTGGTCTTCGCATGCGACGACATCTTTGATGTCACCGAAAGGTCCGTAGAACGGAAGAATTCCGTGGGTGACACATGCATCGACCATGCGCGCCAGCGTGTAGTGCCACAAGTCTTGTTGGAACACCGGACGCGCCGCCTCGGGGTTGTTGGCATCGGGGTCTTGTCGCACCACATAGTCAGGGTGCCCGCCACCCACTCGTGTGGTTTTCATGCGACGGTTCGCAGCAAGGTCGGCTGGCCCGAGAGACAAACCTTGCATACGAGGAGATGCACCACAGATGTCCTCGATGTTCACCATGCCGCGCGCTGTCTCCAGAATGGCGTGCAAGAGAATTGGACGAGTCAACTTTGCTTTTGCTTCGAGTTGCGCGAGAAGCCTGTCGACGTAATGAATGTCTTCTGGTCCTTCGACCTTCGGAATCATGATGACGTCGATCTTGTGTCCGACCGTCGACACAATTTCGGTCAGGTCGTCGAGGAACCAAGGCGAGTCGAGTGAGTTGACGCGTGTCCACAGTTGTGTCGCACCGAAATCGATGCGCTTGGCGACGTCGATGAGCCCCTGCCGTGCAGCCTCTTTGTCGGCCATCGGAATGGCATCTTCAAGATTTCCGAGGATGATGTCGACAGTGGGGACGACTTCGGGCAACTTGGCCACCACTTTGTCGAGGTGTGGTGGGAAGAAGTGGATGACTCGACTGGGCCGGAACGGAATCTCGCGCAACGGCTCAGGGGCACCGGCGGCGAGAGGTTTGAAGAAATCACGAGCGGAACGCACGAGCCAAGAGTAGGGGACACCTACGCTTTCAGCATGGTTGCGCCATTCGATGCCGTGCTCTTTGACGCTGGCGGAGTGTTGGTGGTGCCAGATCCGGTGGTGTTGAAGCCCCTGCTCGACTATTACGGGGCGACGGCCGACCACGTGGGTCACGTACGCGCTCACTACGCCGGCATGGCGGCCAAGTCACGCGCACGGTCAAACGAGAGTGACTGGAGTTCGTACAACGGTGCATACGTCGAATGTGTGGGTGTGCCGACGGTGAACCATGACGATGCGGTGTTTGTTCTGAGTCGCACACGCACTGCACATTTGTGGAGACACCCAATACCTGGTTCTGCTGAAGCATTGCTGGCGTTGCATCATCACGGTGTGCCAATTGGCGTGGTGAGCAACGCGAGTGGGCAAATCGAGGACATTCTCAATCGCAGTGGGGTGTGTCAGGTCGGTGAGGGTCGCGGGGCACCGATGCGTTGCATCGTGGATAGCCACGTCGTCGGGGTGTCAAAACCAGATCCTGCGATTTTTGATCATGCACTTCCGCATTTTGCGGGCATTGATCGCTCACGCATCGCCTATGTGGGTGATTCGCTTGTGATGGACGTTGAAGGCTCGCGCGCGGCAGGCTTGATCCCATATCTCATGGACCCGTACGGCGACATGATCGATGCACCAGCGACGCGCATCAGTTCATTGTTGCAATTACTCTGAGCTGAGATTTTTGCCGAGTGATGTCAGGCAGATTCGCACAGGCGTTTGGCAACAACCTTTAGACACAGTGTTTCGTCTGCACCTTCGAAGATGGATAGCACGCGCGCGTCGACGAAGAGTCGTGACACTGAGTACTCCTCGGCATATCCGTAGCCGCCGTGAATCTGCATCGCTTCGCGAGTGACCCATTCGGCGGCTTTGCATACATAGGCCTTCAGCATGCTTGCTTCCATTGCACCCTCACCCTTACCCATGAGACGTGCGACTGCGTAGGAGAACTGGCGGCTTGCTTGAGTGATGGCGGCCATGCGACCGAGTTTCACTCTCGTCAACTCGTATTCAGAGATG
>JBJTGC010000108.1:0-2051 GCA_046093725.1 Actinomycetota bacterium | reverse complement strand
GTTGTGCCACCACCAATGTCGATAACCATGTTGCCGACTGGTTCATCAATCGGAAGATTGGCGCCAATAGCCGCTGCCATTGGTTGCTCGATGAGCTGCGCATCGGATGCACCCGCTCGGCGTGCGGCATCGGTGACTGCGCGCCGTTCAACTTCAGTAATCGCCGATGGTACGCAGATGACCACCTTTGGCCGCGTGAAGCGAGAGACGCCGACGCGCTGAAGAAGAAGACGAATCATCCGCTCGGTGATGTCAAAATCCGTGATTGCACCACCACGCAGTGGCCGAACCGCCACGATGTAACTCGGCGTACGTCCGATCATGTCCCATGCGTCGTGACCAGTGGCGAGCACTTCTCCACTCTTGCGATTTACTGCAATGACTGACGGCTCGTTCAAGACGATGCCACGGCCCTTCATGTAGACAAGTGTGTTCGCCGTACCAAGGTCGATCGCTAGGTCACGCGCCATCAGAAGTACCGACCATCAGATTGTGTCGAGTTGCCATGCGACATTGACTCATGGCGTGCTTCTGGTGAAAGTGCATCAATGTGCCTGCGAAAGGCCGCAATGCTGTCGTCGATGCGACTGGCTCGATGGTCGAGGTACACGAGCACAAGCAACGCAGATCCGCATCCGGCGGCGAGCACAGCAAACACCCACGCCATCAATCCCATCGCAATCATTGTGGCACCGTTGGTACTGAGTTCGGGGGAACGATTGCCTGTGCGCCTGTCCCCCAGGCGTCGCCACCCTCCCAGTGTTCTTTCTTCCAGATAGGGGCAGATGACTTCAACGCATCGATGGCGTATCTCGCAGCTGCGAACGCTTCTGGTCGATGCGGGGCAGAGACCACGGCCAACACTGAGGACTCGCCTAACTGCAGACGTCCGAGACGATGCAACAACGCAACACGACCGACATCTGGCCAACGACGCCGAGTTTCACGGGCAATGTCAGAGAACACAGTCACAACTCGCTCTTCGAAGGCCTCATAGGTGAGTGCCTCGACATCACTGCGACCCTCAGCGTTGTCTCGAACTGTGCCCGAAAACAAGACCACAGCGCCACAGTGAGGCTGTACTGCCCAGTCATATGCCACGCCCACGGGTAAAGATTCGTGACTGACGGCCAACCATTCGTCGCCTGTGTCTGGAGGAAGCACGCGACAAGCGTACTGCCCGACCGAAACGCTCTGACTGACGCAAGTAACCTGCTCGTCCTGTGGAACATGGTGATGACGACATCAAGAGATCTCAGGCACCGTTGCCACCACACGAACGAACGTGGCGACACCCGAGCGAAGTCGGGTCATGGAATGCCGAAGTACACGCGACGCTCACTAGCCCACCGCCGCTCTCGCGTCGGTTGGCATTATTTGCCGCCACCATCGCAGGTGCAGTTTCGCTCGCGATTGTCGTCATTGCTATTCCGCGCGGAATAGGAACCGAGACGACTATTGATTCGACCATTGCCACTTCGGCAGTGAGTTCACAGCAGCCAGTGACGACTTCACAGAAACGTCAGCGCAACACTTCACTTGTTACGTCAGCTGTACGAGTGAGTTCAACGGGCGTCTACGTAGCAGCATCAGACGAGTTGCCGACAGGCCATGGCCTGGGCGACACCATCAGCATCGCCACAGAGCCAAACGAACACATCAGCGCGACACTTGCCTCGATAGACACCACGACCGGCCTTGCTCTCCTGACCACTGCGCAAGTTGCTGCTGCATCGGCTGCATCTGATGTGTCTCTGCCATCACGCAACACTTCGACACAAGCGATACCAAGTTCCATGGTCATCATTGAAGTTGCAAGCGGCGCACGACATGATGCGACACTCGGGGTGTCAATGGCCAGCGACGTACGAGTGAGGCCTCTCGATGGTGCTCGAGCTTTGGCTGGCATCGGTATCGCGCAAAATGAACAAGGTGAATTTCTAGGTATCGCCCTACGACATCACCACGCGACAAAACTCGTGCCGACAGACACCATCGAAGCTCTTGTCACGAGCATGATTGGCACTTCAGTCTCACCGTAGGCTCTGAAC
>JBJTGC010000107.1:0-2138 GCA_046093725.1 Actinomycetota bacterium | reverse complement strand
ACATTCCCGTTTGGCGCGCATGTGTCGGTTGTCGAAGTCGACACCGAAACCGGCAAAGTGTCATTGATCAAGCAAATCGCTTGCGACGACGCAGGCAAGGTGTTGAACCCCTTGTTGCTCGACGGCCAGATTCACGGTGGCGTGGCTCAAGGTGCTGCCCAGGCGTTGCTCGAAGAAGTGCGTTACGACGCCGACGGAAACCCCGTCACGTCAAATCTTGCGGACTATGCATTCATCTCGGCTGCCGAAATGCCCGACATCCAAGTCGTGCACATGGAAACACCGACATTCGTCAACCCACTCGGAGTGAAGGGCATCGGTGAATCCGGAACCATCGGATCCACCCCGGCTGTTCAATCAGCGGTAATCGACGCCCTCTCCCATCTCGGAGTACGACACATCGACATGCCGTGCACGCCCATGCGTGTGTGGGAAGCACTGCACGGAAGGAAGTGAAAAGACTATGAAAGTCTCCATCAAAGTGAACGGCGTGAGCCGTGACGGTGACGTCGAGCCACGCACACTGCTGGTTCAGTACATCCGAGAACACCTCGGTCTCACTGGCACAAACATCGGCTGCGACACCTCAAGCTGCGGTGCATGCACCGTGCATGTCAACGGCGAATCGGTAAAGAGTTGCACGATGCTCGCGGTGCAAGCCGACGGTTGTGATGTTCTCACCATCGAAGGTCTTGCAAAGGGTGACGAAATGCACCCGATGCAGAAGGCTTTCATGGAAAACCACGGCCTGCAGTGCGGCTACTGCACACCCGGCATGGTGATGGCGGCAATCGGTCTCCTCAAGGAAAACCCGTCCCCCACTGAAGACGACGTGCGCATCGGTCTCGAGGGCAACCTCTGTCGTTGCACCGGTTACCACCACATCGTGAAGTCCGTGCTCGCCGCGGCCAAGAGCTGAAGGGTCAACCATGATTCCCGCACCATTTGATTACAAACGTGCCGGCTCTGCTGCCGAGGCGATTTCAATCGTCAGTCAGTACGGAGACGATGCCAAGTTTCTTGCTGGCGGTCACTCGCTTCTTCCGCTGATGAAGTTGCGCCTTGCTCAGCCAGCTGTGTTGGTCGACATTGCCCGCGTAAATGACCTGTCATACATTCGCGATGCGGGCAATCACATTGCTATCGGCGCACTCACTCGACACACCGAGCTTGAACATTCTTCGTTGCTGCAGCAGCACGTGCCGTTGTTGTCACACGCTGCGAGCCACGTCGGCGACCCGCAAGTGCGCCACCGCGGAACACTCGGCGGATCAATCGCTCACGCTGACCCCGCATCAGACCTGCCTGCAACCACACTCGCGCTTGGCGCAACGTATGTTGCACAGGGCCCGAACGGCACCAGAGAGATTGCTGCCACCGACTTTTACAAAGGTTTTCTCGAGTCGGCCCTCGCCGCTGACGAGATGCTCACTGAAATACGTGTGCCGAAGATGGACGGAGCGGGTTGGTCGTTCCAGAAGTTCAACCGACGCGCCCAAGACTGGGCAATCGTCGGTGTTGCTGCGTGGCGCAAAGGCACCGATGCTGGCGTTGCATTGGTGAATATGGGATCAACTCCCATTCTTGCGACTTCGGTGAACAATGCAATTTCGCAAGGCTCTTCAGTGGAAGATGCTGCTCGCCTCGCATCGAACGAGGCAGAGCCACAAGACGACATGAATGCGTCTGCTGACTACCGACGTCATTTGGCGTCAGTGTTGGTGCGACGCGCACTCGAACAATCCTCCCGCTGACGTCACCCGACGCCATGACAATGGCGGTGAGCGGCGACCGCTGGATTCGTCATCGACGAGTAGTACTTGTCGCGTACTGCTTGGTCTTTGTCTGGAGCGCGAAGCAATTCGGCATACCCGTCGATCGACTTGCGGTTCTGGCATGGATCTTCGCAGCATTCATGTGCGGGTCCGTCGGTCGTCCGCGTGACGAAGTCAAACAGTCATTTCGCGACTGGGCCGTGGTGTTCGGCATCTACATGTTCTACGACTACAGCAGAGGAATTGCCGATCAACTGGGCATTCCAGTGAACTTTTCCGGACCACGCAATGTTGATCGTCTTCTCTTCTTCGGTGTCGACCCGAACGTGTGGATGCAAGAGCGCTTCTACGTGCGGGGCGACA
>JBJTGC010000106.1:0-3280 GCA_046093725.1 Actinomycetota bacterium | reverse complement strand
GCTGGACTCCGATGCGAGTGGCCGCATGGCTACGTCGCCGCGACATGGAATGGTGCGGTCGCTATTACGAAGCGTGCGGACATGCGCTGCATATCGAAGGTCGCCGTCCGTACGACGCAACCGTTGCTCGCCAACTTCTGGCAGAAGCCGACCTTCCGGTCGAGGCGTGGGATGAAGCTCTCGCAGATGACACCACTCATGACGACGTTCGTCGTGATCATGACGAGGCGGTGAGGCTGTACGGCGGATTCGGTGTGCCGATCATCATCATTCCCGGAGGCCGTGCTGTGTTCGGACCTGTCGTCGTACCGGCACCTCCAAAAGATCGTGCAGTGGAACTGTGGGAGTTGACGGTTGCGTACAGCAAGTTCCCCGGCCTGTTCGAGTTGAAAACACCGAAGTTGAACTCTGACATGAAGATGATCGGTGATGTGTTTGCTCCGTACCTCGGAGCACGGCAATGGCCCACCATCATGAACCCCGCTCCGTGAGATCAGCGCGCTGATATTCACCGACACTGATTGAGAAAGACATCATGATTCCCACCGACACCATCGAAAAACTCGAACACACGTGGTCATCCATCTCGTCGTTGTGCGCCATGCTCGACGAGAAGCAATGGAAGACACAGACTCTGTGCCCAGGTTGGACGGTTCAGGACAATCTGTCCCACATGATCGGTACTGAACGTTTCTTGCACGGACTTCCTTCGAGCACGGTGAAAGCAGGTCCGCGCGAGTATGTAAAGAACGCCATCGGTGCGGCCAATGAAAATGAGGTGGAAGAGCGTCGAAGCAAGTCGGGCACAGACGTACTCGCAGAGTGGAACGAACTTGTTGCTACGCGTCTTGCTACTCTGAAAGGTGGCGACGACGAGTACTTCTCCAAAGAATGGATGACTCCGACTGGGCCAGGAACGTTGGCTGACTTCCTGCATATTCGAGTGATGGATTGCTGGGTGCATGAACAAGACATTCGAGTTGCGCTCGGCCTCCCCGGAAACGACGACTCACCAAGTGCTCATCTCTCTGTCGACCGTCTTCTGCGGACCTTGCCGATCGTGGTTGGCAAGCGTGCCGCAACTCCCGAAGGTGAGACCGTCGTGCTGAATGTGACGGGTCCGGTGACGCGCACCATTGTCATCACAGTCACCAACGGACGCGCATCTGTCGTATCCACTCGCCCACCACATGTTCTTGCTGAAGTGTCAATGGACAGCAACACCTTCGTGGCGCTCGCCTGCGGTCGTATCTCTGGCGCCGACGCCCACAGCCGCGTTCTGATCAGTGGCGACAACACCATCGGTAGCGCAGTGGTGGACAACTTCAACATGATGATCTGAACGCCGTGACGTGCGCCGACCAGGCGTACACACTGCCGTACACTGAACCGCGATGACTTCTCTCGCCATCGTCACTGTGCGCACCGACGAACCAGCTGCTGGGCACATGATTGCCGAGCGACTCGCCGACCGAGTCGACATGGTTAATTGCGACTCACTCTCCACTTTGGGCGGAGCCATCTTGCAGACGTCTGCAACTTGGTTGTGCATCGTCACTCCGAGTGTCCGTCTGTATGAAGACGGCCTCGAGCGCACCTTTGCCGCGCTCGCCGAGCCGGCGCTTGAAACAACCGCTGATGCACTCATCCACCCGAGCACGTATCTACTTCTCGAAGGTCAACCACCATCAACGCGCGAGGTGTACCGATTGGTTCTCGGCGAGCATGCACTTGCTGCTACCCCCACCACAGTGCTTGGCCTTGGCATGGTGCAACCAGGAGCGCTCGTTGTGAAGACGTCATGGCTTGCATCGCACTTGGGAGAGATTCGTAGCTTGTATCAACCACGTGAGGTTCACGAACTGCTCGTTGCCATCGTGCGATATGTGGGCGGCGCAAACAAACTGCTGTTACTGCAGTGGCAGCTGAGTGAGCGTCATGCGATTGTGTCGCCCGAGGTACTCGACCTCGAACACGGCTTACAGCTTGATTTCCGCTACCAAAAAGCCATGGGTGACTTGTGGAAGTACGCCTGGCACGAAACTCCGAATGTGCCTGTCGACCAAGTGCGCCTAGTGCATGCCCTCGGAGAGTTTCATCTGAGTGCCACGCGACCACACGTGGTGCGGCGCATCGTGCGTCGATTACTGCGCAAGCGATGACCGCACACGCCGCCGTCCTGTCCCTCATCGACAAGGCATCGTGGGTGTCCTTCGATGTGTTCGACACACTCATCGAGAGGTCCGTCAGCCACTACGTTCATGCGTTCAGCGTGCTGCATGAAGCTCTCGCCGATCGCAACTGGATGTTGGGCATCGAACGGGATGACTTCGTGCGCCGTCGTATGCGCGCAGAACGACTCGCCAGACGGCAACAGTTCAACGACACCGGCTCAGTCGAAATATCACTGCGCGACATCTGGGAGCGCTTCAACATCGACCATGGTGGACTCGTCGACGTCGATGACGCTCTTTCTGTCGAAATCAACGTTGAATCGTCACTCATCAACGTGCGACAAAACGGAAAGTCGCTGTTCGATTACGCCCGTGACTCTGGCAAAACAGTCATTGCTGTCTCTGACATGTATCTCTCGACAGCCACAATCTCAGACTGGCTGTCGCGCCATGGAATCGACATGCACCATGTGTTCGTGTCTGGCGACATGGGATCCGGAAAGCGCGACGGCCTGCTTGGCCTCGTTGCATCGCAGTTGAATCTTGTTGTGAAGAACGGCCTTCACATCGGCGACAAACACGAAGTCGATGGTCTTGGCGCGGAGCGAGTCGGCATGCGAGCCGCCGTCGTGCCACACCCGCATGATCACATTCGTGTTGCCGCACCGCCATCGAACAACACCACGCCTGTACTCGAGTCTGCGATTGTCGCTCGGGCAGTAAATGGTTACGAACCAGCAAGTGGAGATGCACACGCTCTTGGTTTTGCCCACCTCGGGCCCATGGTGGCCGGGTTCTCTGCGTTTGCTTTGCATACCGCACGGGCACACGACCTTGACTTTCTCAGTTTCACATCTCGTGATTGCAAGATGCTGGAAGACATCACCACTCAGTTCGTGCGCACACCGGCTGGGTCGCACAACTACATGCACTTCTCGCGCCGTTCGCTGTATCTGCCTGCGCTTGCAGGTGGCATCAACGACCATGACATGGACAACCTCACAGGCGGCCTGTGGGCTGCGCCAGTACGCGAGTACTTCAGTCGAATAGACCTCCATGTTGATTCGCATGGTGAAGTGCTCGCTCGTCACGGGCTCACTGCAGAC
>JBJTGC010000105.1:0-4129 GCA_046093725.1 Actinomycetota bacterium | reverse complement strand
GCTCGGAAGACTTCCGTACACGGCGAACACCTTGGCAGCCCGAACTTTCGCCGCGTCGATGTCCTTGGTGACGCACACCGGCAATGCTGCGATGACACGAGGAGCCGGACGACCGAATTCTTCAGCTGCAGCGGTGATGGTCGGAACAGTGAGTGTCTTCAACGTATTTGGTCCGGTGCACCAGGTCAATGTGCCATCAGCAAGCGCAGCGGTGATCCGCAACATCTGTGGACCAAGTGCCGCGACAACCACACCAAAAGGTGACGACCCCTTGATGGACACGCCAGCCATCACCTTGAACACCTCGCCATCGAATGCCACGGACTCACCACGAGCAAGTGGCATGAGTACCGATAAGTACTCCTTCATGTGACGCACAGGTTTGTCGAACGACATACCCATCATGTTCTCGATGACGATCTTGTGGCTGAGGCCGATACCGAGCGTGAGCCGACCATGCGACGCCGCGTTCACCGTGTGGCATTGCTGCGCAAGCATCATCGGGTGTCGCGGATACGTGGGCACGACGCTTGTGCCAAGTTCAATGCGGGGCACTTCTCGACCGACAATTGCAAGAGCAGTCAACGCATCGTGACCGAAAATCTGTGGCGCCCAGTAACTGGCGAAGCCATCGACTTCTGCTTGCTTTGCCTCGACGACGACGTCATCGAGAGTTCCATCATTGACCGTTCCACCGAACAAACCGATTCGCATGCGATGACCGTAGCCGCAGATCGGGTTTGCTCACGCCAAACTGACGATGTCGAGCCAATCTTCTGAGAAGTAGTCGACCTGGCCGTCTGGCAACAGCAACACCTTCGTCGGATCAAGATGCTTCACGAACTCAGTGTCGTGGCTGACGAAAATGATGGATCCCTTCCAGTCAGCCAACGACGTGGCGACCGCTTCACGACTGGGCGGGTCGAGGTTGTTGGTCGGCTCGTCAAGCAACAACACGTTGTTGCCTCCGATCATCAGCATCGCAAGTGCGAGTTTGGTCTTTTCGCCGCCCGACAACGTGCCGGACTCTTGAAACACTTTCGTTCCTTGCAGCCCGAACATGCCGAGCAAGCCGCGCAACTGGGTATCGGTGAGCGACGCTCCAGATGGAAGGTCGCGACGCATGTGATCGATGAGCGACATGTGCGGGTCAAGGTTGTCGTGCTCTTGCGCGTAGTAACCAGTACTCACATTGTGACCCCAGCGAAAATCGCCGGTCTTTGGCTGTGACTCACCGGCGAGAATTCGGAGAAGCGACGTCTTCCCCGCTCCGTTCAGGCCGAGCACGAGCAGTCGCTCACCGCGACCTAGGTCGAACGACACATCCTCAAAGATCGCGGGGCCGCCATAAGCCTGCGACAAGTGTTGCGCCTCGATAACCGTGACACCTGAAGCAGGTGGATCGGGGAAACGCACCGTGAAACGCCGATCGCGCGAAGACACTGACACTTTGTCGTCTTCCAGCCTGCTGATGCGCTTTTCGATGCTGTGCGCCATTGTCGCTTTCGATGCTTTCGCACCAAATCGGTCGACGACAGTCTGCAGACGAGCAATTTCTTTTTCCTGCAAGACAGCCTTACGAGCAAGGCGCACTTCATCCGCCGCACGCGACGACTTGTACTGACTGTAGGTACCGCGATATTCGACCAAGTTTCCGACACCATCTTCATCGGGGCGATCCAGATGAAGCACACGAGTGATTGCTTCGTCGAGCAATTCGAGGTCGTGACTGATGACGACGAGCGCACCCTTGTAATTGCGCAAGAAGTTCAACAGCCAGTTCTTCGCGTCGAGGTCGAGGTGGTTTGTGGGTTCATCGAGCAACAAGCCGTCGCTTCCTGCAAACAAAATTCGCGCCAACTCGACACGCCGTCGCTCGCCGCCAGACAACACACCAAGCGGCAAGTCCAAACGACTCGTGGTGACACCGAGACCTGCAGCGATTGAGCGAGCTTCGCTGTCAGCCGAGTATCCGCCCTTCAGTCGAAACTCTTCCTCTGCCTTCGTATAACGGCTGACATTGCGATCATCGGGCATCTCTTCCATGGCGATGCGCAGTTTCTCTAGACGTTCTTTGTCCGCATCGATGCCCCGACCAGACAACACGTGGGTGATGGCAGTACGTCCATCCAGCACACCGGCAATTCGTGGGTCTTGAGGTAGGTATCCGAAGCCACCAGTTCGACGCACCGATCCGCCAGATGGTTCGGCCTCGCCACCAAGCACTTTGAACAAGCTGGTCTTGCCAGCCCCGTTACGTCCGACCAGACCGACCTTGTCGCGTGCCATAACGTTGAACGATGCCCCTGACACCACGGCACGGCCGCCGACCTCAACGACGAGTTGTCGCACCTGGAGCATGGGACAAGTCTGCCGTGAGTAGTTCGACTTGACGCTAGGGCGTCGTCGTTGTTGGCGAAGATGAAGTGGAAGCTGTCGACTCGGTCATTGAAACCGTGGTTGATGAGCCAGTTGCGATTGTGGTCGGACTGGTAATCGGCGTCGAGGTTGCACTCACATCACTAGTGGTGGCGACATCGGGCATCTCGTCACCGCCGGCAGAATCGTCGGTGAAAGTCGATGAAAGACACTTGCCTTGTTGCGTCGGTGCGGGACCTAGCCCTTTGCCAATAGCAGTCACCAACACTGCTCGTCCGTCAGCTGACGGATGAATCTTGTCGCGATTCAACACACCTGACTGCGATGAGATTGAGGCCCAGTCGAGCACCGACACGTTTTCATTCGCGGAGGCAACAGTTGCGATTGCACCATTCACTTCCTTCTGACGTTCCCGGAAGAGCGACGTCGTGAGCAACAACACAGGGCGTGGCTTGAGCGAGGTGACGATTGCGGTGAGATCACTTGTGTATTTGTCAATCTGGCCGGTGTAGTTGGTGCCAAGGAAGACAACGGCTGCATCCCAACCATCGGACAGACGGGCTCTCAACACCTCGCGACCAAACTGCACGAACCGAGAGGGCTCTGCTTCAACTGCCACTTGCCAGCCAAGCGGAAGTAATGCGCGACACATCTCGCCGCCATATCTGCTCGCCGTGGACGCAATGATCGAATCGCCTATGACGAGCAATCGGTTCCCTTTTGCCACCGATCCAACCAAGGGCCCTTGAATCGGTGGAAACTTGATCGATGCGGCAAGTGTCGGCGGCAATGTCACCTGTCCGACAAAGTCATTACCCGGAATCACACCGATGCCGTCAAGCAGACTGGATGACTGCGATGACGTGCCGGCCGAGCAGGCCGTAACGGTGAGCACCATCACCACACTGACAAACACGTTTTGTCGGCGCTTCAGTTGACGGTGAGAGTTGAGCGAGCGCATCTGGCTTCCATTCAACTCCACAGGCACGCTCAGTTTGCGTCATCTCCCTGTTTTGCCGCCTGCGAGCGTCGTAGTTCGTCGCGTATCTCTGCCAGCAACTCGTTGGTTGTTGGTTCAGACTTCACGTCACGGAACCGGTTGTATGTGCGTACGATGAGAAACAGTGCAAATGCCACGATGAGAAAGTTCAGTGAAGCCGTAACCAACGTGCCGACGGGAAGTTCGCTTCCATTTAAATCAATCTTCTTGTCGTGAAAACTGGGAGTACTCCCCCCAAACAGCGCACCGAGCAATCCGCCGAGCAGGCCTTGATTCTCTTTTCCGTCACCGGCAAAGGCGTCAATGACGGTTTTGAACGATGCACCGATGACGAAGGCAACACCAACATCGACCACGTTTCCACGGTTGATGAATTCACGGAATTCGGCGACGAAACCGCGGGCCTTCTTGGCAACTTCGACGACCCCTAGATCATGTATCTCTGGCACGTGTCAATTATTGCGTTTCGAGGTCTTCGAAACGGTCCACATCGCGCAGGGCAGGAAAGCCCACCCAGAACGCTCCGACGATCACCACTGTCGCGATGCCACCACCGATGACGGTGGCTGGCGTGCCGATTGCACTGGACACCACTCCGGACTCGAATGCGCCGAGTTCGTTGGATGCTCCGATGAAGACATTCTCGACTGCATTCACTCGACCCCGTTTGTCGTCGGGAGTGACGAGCGGGACGAGCGACCCGCGAATGAACACGCTCACCAGGTCGGCAGCACTCGCAACGATGACGGC
>JBJTGC010000104.1:0-4197 GCA_046093725.1 Actinomycetota bacterium | reverse complement strand
CGAACATCTATGGACCGGGACAGAATATTCGCAAACAGCAAGGTCTTGTCTCGGCAGCGTCTGTCTCGGTTCTCAAGCAGCAACCTCTCGATGTGTTCGTGCCTCTCGACACGACGAGAAACTACATATATGTATCTGATGCCGCAGATATCGCTGTCTCATTTGCTGAAAAGGTCTCCACGCTCCAACGATCAAGTGTCGAGCGAAAGATCATTTGTTCACCTCAGAATCTCTCTGTGGCGGCACTACTACTTGGCATTAGACAGGTTTACGGGCGACGACCGCCAGTCGCTCTTACCAGCAAGTTAACTAGTGGGCTTTACAACCGGAATTTGTCAATGGTGTCGGTTCGTCACTGCGACGTCGAACCACGACAGTTCGTTTCCCCGGTAGTGGGAATTGCTGAAGTTAGGCGAAGCCTGTTGTTCGACCTGATGGATGGTGCGTTGGTATAGCAGTCAGGTGACTTGCTGTAGTGCACCACCCCGCTCAGCGTTTGTGACCGACGAACAGCAAGTTCTTTCCAGGCAGCCGGTATCTGGAGAAGCGAGCGACACGCTGAGAAACTGGGAGGACGATGATGTCGTACGCAAAGACACTCCCTCTTCCAACTGATCTAACATCGTTTCCCCACCAAACGTCGCTGTCCGCTCCGCTTATCCCTCTAGTTGCAAGATCAACCGTCACTGTTACTTCCTTGCTCCGTGCTCGAGACAATGGGTTTCACCCGGTAAATGGCCACCGAGTCGAGGAAGCCAACATTCACGAGTTGAGGACAGAGCGGGTAGTCCGCACCGTTTGCGTCTCGCGGCACCAAGACGACAGTTGGTCGCATGGAATCAATCCGTTGGCATGCAAGCGACGTGATCCCAGGTAAACCCAAGTCTTGTCTGCCGCTGACCGCCATGAGGTTTGTCAGGCCTGTGAGTAGCTGAATCGCATTTCCATCTTCGCCAAAGTATCCAACTCGTTCGTCGGGGAATCTCTGAGCCGCCGCCAGGAGTTCTTTGACGGATCCCGTGCGTTCAGGATTCTTGACTCCGTAAGTGACTGACCCTTCAGAAATAGAATTCGCAGACCATTCAGAGAAGTTCGGTCCAGCACCAATCATTCGAGTCATCTCGTATACAGGGCTAGGTGGTTGGCTGAGTGAAGCCACGGGCATCGCGACCATCATCAAGGTTGGCAAGAACACAAGTGCGGTTCGCATTGAAGTGTGACCGCCCATACGGTCTGTCAGATACTTGCCAAGTGCAAACACGATAAACGTTGCGTGAAAAAGAAAGAGTAGGAGACTTGAATTGACTGAGCGCCCGATGTAGTAGGCGAACGTCAATATCCCCCATGTTGAGCCATAAATGAGAGACGTCCGCAAGTGACGCTCTTCTTCGGAGAAATCTCCTAGGCAGCCGATCAGGAATCCTGTGATGAGAACGCTGACTATTGCCAGGTAAAGCCCAAAGACCGGCATAGAAACGTTCGCGGCGTTCAGGAGAGCGAAGGCTCGTGGAATAGCAGTCATGTATGAAAACTGGGGTGTAAACCCTCGCGTGGCGAAGATCCCATAGAGCAAGACCAGCGCGACCAATGCACCACATCCTTGGGCCATGAGCGCCTTCGCGCGGCCAGTGCCCTTGCCGAGTTCGAGGATCGTCACCAAGACGAATGCGATCACCGCAGGTAGACCAAAATCTGGAGCATTAATAATGGTGATTACTGCGAATGCTCCAGCTAGTACGAAGCGATTGAAATGCGGCGACGAAGCCTTAGACAGCTTTATTGCAAAGAGTCCAAGCGCCATCGGCATGAGGCTTCGTCCGGGGAGAAAGGTAAGCGACGCTGCGTTTGAACCCAAGATAGTGTCACTTGGTTGGACCTTGACGAACACCAAGGCGAGTGAGAACAGGAGAGTCAATCCTGATGGAACTTGGCTCCAAGCATGACGCGCGATTCGCCAAACAATGTAAATCTCAAGAAGGCTGAGCAAATTGAGCCACGCAACGGTTGCAAAGATGATGGTCGATGCCGGCAACCATCCAATCAGCACTAGGGGCCAGCCGAGAAGCGACGTGTACTGGGAAACAAAGTCACCTAATGGAGTTACACCAGTCACCTGTGCGAGGGTTTCATTCAGGATGTAGCGCGAGTGAGAAAGATCGACGATGCCCATCGGTGGTTGAATGATTGAAGGAAGGTACAGGAGCAGACCGAAGACACCGATACATAACGAAAGTGTCCGAACGACTTGGGAACTTGGCCAGCTGAGGTGGACTCGACCAAGGTTGATTGTTGCAATCGCAACAGCAAGGCAAAGTAGAGAGAACCCAAGCCCGTATCCAAACCACAATTCACCCTTGAGCGATTCCCAATATGTGATGCTTCCAAGTGACATCGCGAATAGCGACGCTGTCAGTATCGATATCCAATGCGAAGTGACAACGGCGACGAATCGTTGTGATCGAAGTATCTTTCGACCAACAAGAGCGCAGATCAAAACAAAGGCAAAAATGATCAGCAATACGATCCGTTCGGCAATCTCCACAGCTGGGAGTTTGCCAACGATCGGCTCGCCCACAAGTGGAGCGACGATGTCGGGCCCAATCAACCGCCACCCGATTAAGAGAATCGAGAGCGTCACCGTCAATGCGTTCGTGACCGCGAACAGGTTCACTGTTTCATCAGACTTGGTGATTGGTGCTTGGCCCAAATTTATTCGTCACTTTCAATACGCTCGGTAGAACCAATACCAAACATTACACTGTGCTGAACTTTGCAGTAAGTGGCGATTCCTGCTTCAGATGATTGTAGGTTGGGGTCGTGAAGGTTTGTTTAGTCGCAAACATCAAAGAGTCCGACACGGGTCTGCTCGACGAATCACTTTCGGAATTCCGTGAGATTGTGATGCTTGAACGGGAGAATTCGTCGGGATGGAGAAATGTCGACAGCGCAGACCTCTTTGTTCATCTTGGATCGAGTTGGTCGGTGTATTGGAAATCCGTTAGCGGTCCAGTTGCTGCGGAAGTTGCGTTGATGCGTCATGCAATGACGCGGGGAGTGCCAATTCTTGGCATTTGTTTTGGGGCGCAAGTCCTGTCGCACTCGTTTGGCGGAATTGTTGAGAGGGCCAAGAAGACAGAGATTGGTTGGTGTGACGTATACGCATCTGCTGACGATTCGGTGCTGGCTGGCCGCTGGATGCAGTGGCACCATGACTCCTTCACTGCCCCTGACGGTTTTGAAGTGTTGGCCGTCAATGAGGCTGGGGTCCAAGCAATTCGTCGAGGTCGGTCGCTCGGGGTGCAATTTCACCCGGAAGCGACCGTGCCAATGGTGTCAAAGTGGGCAGGTGGAGACGGTGTCTCAGAACTCGCATCTTTGGGCATCTCGCCGTCCGATCTTCTTGAACAGACACGCCTCGAGACGCTGAAGTCGGTTGGTGCAACAAGGCGGTTAGCCCGTTGGTTCCTGGAGGATGTAGCCCAGGGTCCCGTTTTCGGTAACTAGTTCACAAAGTTATCGAGTGGGTCGTCCTGCGTAGCGGTTTCGGGTCGCCGAGCGTGGAAGTAGTAGTTTTTCCAGCGATGTCGTCGTTCTTGAGGTCGTTTCTCACCGTGGTCTGGTTCGGCCTTGCTGCGGTCCTGATTGCGGGGCTCTTGCTCTGGGTCGCCTCGTTGCTTCGCCCCGTTAAGCCGACGCGTGAGAAGCAGCTCACCTACGAAAGCGGAGTGGATCCCGTCGGTGAGGGCTGGTCGCAAAGCCAAGTTCGCTATTACATCTTCGCCTTGCTCTTCGTCATTTTCGACGTGGAGGCAGTGTTCATCTTCCCATGGGCGACGCAACTCGAGCGATATGCGGGTTTCGGCCTTGTTGAAATGGGCATCTTCGTCTTCGTTCTCCTGTTGGGCCTGGTGTATGCCTGGCGCAAGGGCGTCTTGCGGTGGGTGTAGGCATATGGGTCTCGTAGATCGCGGGCGCCTGCCCAAGCCGTTGAACTCGTTGTTCAACATCGGTCGCTCGTACAGCCTCTGGGTGTATCAGTGGGGTCTGGCGTGCTGTGCGATCGAAATGGGTGCTGCTTTCGGTTCGCCTCGTTATGACGTGATGCGCCTTGGCGTCATTCCTCTACCAGCGAGTCCCCGACAGGCGGACCTCGTCGTGATTTCAGGAACGGTGACCGACAAGATGGCGCCGGCGATC
>JBJTGC010000103.1:0-2361 GCA_046093725.1 Actinomycetota bacterium | reverse complement strand
CAAGAACATTGACAATGAGTGGCTTAGCCATGACTGAGACCTTGACTTTGACCTTGAGTCAGAAGTTGTCTTGGTCGAAGAATCCACCGAGGTCACCGTCAGCGTCGCCGGCGGCGGTCGGCCGTTCAACTCCGCGACTGTCGTCCTCACCAGAGCCGATCGACAAACGTTGACGACCATTTGCAACGGTGCGCTGTAGACGGTCAAGCAAAATTTCGAAACTGCCCAACCGTTGATCGAGAAAATCTTCTGTTTCGTTCTTCAAACGACGTGCATCTTCTTCTGCCGTCTCCATGACCTGACGTGCACGAGCCTCAGCCGCTCGAACAACTTCAGTTCGCTGAACCATGCGCTCTGCTTGTTGACGCGCGGCGCCAAGTAATTCGTCACCTTCGCGCTTGGTCTTTTCGAGAAACTCTTGACGCTCTTTCAGCATCCAACGCGCTTGACGAATCTCTTCAGGAATTCGCGTGACCGCCTCTTCCAGCAACTCGATGATTTCGTCACGGTCGATGCGAGGCGTACTCGACAAAGGAACGTTTGGTGCAGTCGCGATGATGTCGATTGCTCGGCGAAGCAAAATTTCGCTGTCACCTAAATGAGGATGTGCCGGGAGCGGCTGGGGGTACGAGTCATCAATGAGATCGAACTCGTCTTCGTAATCATCAAAACCCATGGTCAACTCCGTTTGTGGTGTGCCTGCAGAACTTTGGAGACGGCCGATGGCACCATCGACGAGACGTCTCCCCCATGCGCAGAAATCTCTCGGATGAAACGGCTACTGATGAAACCCAAGGCTGGCGCACACGGCACATAGACGCTGCGTATTCCTGACACCGTGTAATTGGTGTGAGCCATCTGCTGCTCAACTTCGAAATCAGCCGGCGTACGAAGACCCTTCACAATGCACGATGCCTTGACGGCTTCCGCTGCGTCGATGGCCAGCCCAGAGAATGCCTGCACGCGAACTGAAGACAACTTCGCCACTGACGCCGTGATCATGTCGACCCGCTCATCGGCGGTGAACTGGCCACTGGGCTTTTGCGGATTGTGCATGACCGCAATAACGACATCGCCGAACAACAGCACCGCCTGCTCGACGACATCAAGGTGTCCGAGGTGGAAAGGGTCGAAACTGCCCGGGTAAATGACCGTGCTCATCTGCCCCTCACGGTACCGGCTGGGCACTGGTCCGACGGAGGAATGTGACCATGGTTCTGCCGTATTTGCGCTCGCGCAACACATCCCAGCCATCAATGGCTGGAACAGATCCGCCAGATTCCGCCACGACTAGACAATCACCGACTCGAGCCAACAACTCGTCCCATTTGTCGAAGCCATACGGCGGGTCAGCGATGACAATGTCTGCATCTTCACATGACTGGCCGACTGCCGAGCCCGACACCACACGCGACCGAGAACCAAGTCCGAGCGTTTCGATGTTCGAGCGCAACACATTGAGCGCAGCCCGGTTGTTCTCGACAAACACGCAACGTTCTGCCCCACGTGAGAGTGCTTCGATTCCCATCGCACCAGTGCCCGCGAAGAGGTCCCAGACCACCGCCCCTTCAACCACTCCGAGACTGATCAAAGCGTTGAACACGGCTTCTCGCACCTTGTCAGTGGTGGGACGTGTTGCATCGTCGACAGGTGATTCGATCCGTCGCCCTCGTAGGTCACCAGCAACGACGCGCATGGGATGCAGACTACGAGGGTGAACGGTCCATCAGAGTCCATCGTGTGCGTCGACTGTGGCGGGCCGTGTCACCTCATCACCCATCCGCGGGAAGACGGCGTGTGGACGATTGGAGACATCGTGACCTACAGATGTCGAGACTGTCGTGATCGTTGGGACTTGATTCTCACCGAGGAAGATCTTTCCCCTCCCACTGACTAATTGACTAACTACTGGTTAGCCGCGGAAGAGGAATTCTTCTTCCTCTTGTGAGAACAGCAGGTCAAGTTCATCGCGCAAGAGTTCATGCGTCGACAATGTCGGGTCAGCGTCAATGACTTCAAATGCTGCATCGCGTGCCATCTGAATGAGATCAAGGTCCCGCTGCAACGAAGCCAACTTCAGGTCACTTCGGCCCTTTTGAGCTGCACCCATGAGCGTTCCTTCACCACGCAATGCCAGGTCGACCTCGGCCAACTCAAATCCGTTCGTGCTCTCCACTAATGCTTCAACCCGCGGACCCGGTTCATCGGCAGAGGTCTGCAAGAAACATGTCGAAGCGACCGCACCACGACCAACGCGGCCACGCAGCTGATGCAACTGGGCGATGCCGAATCGGTCCGCGTCGACCACCACCATCGTTGTCGCATTCGGCACATCGACACCGACTTCGATGACCGTGGTGG
>JBJTGC010000102.1:0-4632 GCA_046093725.1 Actinomycetota bacterium | reverse complement strand
GAATGACCGTCGAGGATTTCGTCTCACCTCGGAATGTCTCGATTTTTGGCGTCGCGAAACTGCCGTTTTTGAGACCTGTGAAGGTGCACGAAGTAGTTGCACTTGTGCATGTCTTGCCTGTTTCAGCAAGAGTCACCAGGTACGAATAATCCGTGGTTGCAGTTGAGGACGGAACCCACGACACCTTGAGCGTGCCATTGCCCGCTGACAACGCCGCCGACAATGGAACGTCGGGCGGTGCGAGAGTTGTGGTTGTGGCGATGGTTGTCGTTGTGGTTGAAGTCGTAGTAGTCGTGTCGGGCACCGCAGTCACAGTCACCGGATTCGCGCCAGCAGGCTCTGAAGGCATAGAAGAAATCACCCCTACGACGTATTCGCCATTAACGGTGGGGCCAGCTCCTACAAAAGACACGCTTAGCGATTGGCTATCACCTGCAGAGTTCACCGCCTTGACAGATGCTGTGTAATTCGTGCCGTTCGTGATGCCGCCCGTGGCCGTACATGACAAAGTCGGAGCACTGTAGGTGCACGTACCGACACCCGCTGACGGCGTGAAAGAGATGGTGTAGTTCGTCGCCGCTGCCCCATTGTTGTACTCAGGTGCGGTCCAAGTGACCGTGGCATTCCCTGCGGTGTTTGACACTGAGATCGTCTTAGGCGGACATGTGCGTCCGACACCAGAGCCGACATGCACCATTCGGTTCGGAGTCTGCTTGGTTCGAGAGGTTGCGTAGTACGCGACCTCGCAATACGTGGCGTTATCCCGAATTGACTCCCAGATTGCTGTCGGGCTGGCGGTCGGACTTCGTTGCAAATAAATGGCAGCGGCACCAGATACGAACGGGGCCGCCATCGAAGTTCCGGACATCACTTTGAATCCGCTGTCCGAGGTGTAGTCGACAGAGCGAATGGACCCTCCCGGCGAGAAGATGTCGACACATTCGCCGTAGTTGGACCACGATGTTTCTGTCAGTTGGCCCGATGCATTCCACACGGCACCAACCGAGATAGTTCCTGCAGTAGCTGCGGGAACATACCCACATGCTTCGACACCGGCGTTACCCGACGCAGCGACACCCACGATTCCGTCATTCATGAGATTCTTCACTGCGGTGTCGAGTGCAGCGAGGCTCGTTGACGTGATGGAAGAAATCGCAACTCCAAGACTCATGTTGCCAACTGCCGGACGGCTGGTGTGATGCGACACTGCCCAGTTGAGACCAGTGATGATGTCGCTCAGGTAACCACTTCCAGTTGATCCGAGAACTTGTACGGGAATGATTCGCGCGTTCTTGGCGACACCTGAGATTGTTCCGCCAACAATTGCGGCCACATGTGAGCCGTGGCCGTTCTGGTCCTCGCCGGCAGCTGTCGCATACCGAGAGGCATAACAACCAACTGCTGAGGAAGTGGCGCTACTTGAGCACACGTCCCACGTACCGGTGGTGAGACCGAGACGCGTGAATTCACTGTGTGACTTTCGAATACCGGTGTCGAACACGTACGCATCGACACCAGTCCCGTCTTCGGTGTATTCGTACGTCTGATCGCCGGCGAAGGTTCGGTCGTCAAGTACGTCAAGACCCCATTGACCCGATTGATTGAGACCCGTTTGTGTCGTGGCAACGCTGAGGACCGCGTCTTCAGCGACGTACTTGACTGCGGGGTCCTGTGCAATTGCCTCAATTTGTTGTTCGGTGAAATCAGCGACAAAGCCATCAATCGCATCGTTGAACACCGCTGAAACGCCGACCGCATGAGGTGAACGAGCCGCCACCGACGCAGCCGAGTACCCCTCCTCGACCACCACGATGTACCGGCCAGCGTCGAGGTCAACAGACAGTTGACCCGCATCAGCACTTGCTGCCCCATTGCCCACCGCCACCGAAGACACTGCGCATGCAAGTAGTGCATGAAGGAGCGTCCGGCGAAGTCTCACCCTGTCAGGATACGGAAACCACCTCGTCAAGAACGGTCGGGGCACAGAACTAGCCTCGCCGTATGAACGAACCGGTGAGCCCTCTTGCACATCTTGCGAAGCCACGGGCCCTTCTCATTGTCGCCACTGTCTACGCACTGCTCATCGTGGTTGCCGTCTCGACATTCCCGATTTTTGACGGACTTCACCCACTGTGGGCAACTCTGATTGTTGACTTCATCACCACTGCAATCATCTTTGTTCTGTCTTGTCTGATGCGAAACGGAAGCTTGTACGACGCGTACTGGAGCACAGCACCCATTCTCCTGGGTTGGGGTTTTGCGGTCCGCGGCACCGACGTACCGGGTGAGCGAGTTGCCATTGCACTCATCGCTGTCTCCATCTGGGGCCTTCGCCTCACATCAAACTGGGCTCGCGGGTGGCCGGGTTTCCATCACGAAGATTGGCGTTATGTGCAGATGCGCAAAGACACCGGCATGTCGTGGTTCATGAACAATCTCACAGTCGTGCATGTTTTTCCCACACTGCAAGTGTGGACTGGCAGCATCAGTTTGTATGCCGCACTCAAGTTGGGCACGCGCGACTTTGGCATTCTCGACATCAGCGGTGCAGTCGTCATTGTTGGTGGCGCACTCATCTCTCTCATCGCTGATGAACAACTTCGAGCGCATCGACGAACACAGACGGGTCCATGTCGATCTGGGTTGTGGAAGCTCGCTCGGCACCCGAACTACTTCGGAGAGTTGTGCGCATGGTGGGGTATGTGGATCATCGGAGTCGCAGGACATCCGGCCGCTTGGTGGTGGACACTTGTCGGACCGGTGCTCATGACCGTGTTGTTACGCACCGCATCTGTTCCGATCATGGACAAGCGTTCACTTGAGCGTCGCCCTGGATATGACGCGTTGATGAAGGAACTTCCTGCAATTTTGCCGCTGGGGCGCAAACTGCGTTGATCAGACCTGCACGCCTTGCATGCGTGCAGCATTCACCGTGTTCTCCATGAGACATGCGACAGTCATCAGCCCGGTTCCCCCAGGCATTGGCGTCACTGCCGATGCGATGTTGAGAACCGCATCGAAGTCGACGTCTCCCACGATGCCCTTTTCTGTGCGGGAAATGCCCACATCAATGACGACTGCACCGGGCGCCACATGTGTTGCACCGATACTGCGAGCAACACCAGTGGCTGACACCACGATGTCGGCCCGTCGACACACGTCAACCAAGTCGTGCGTTCGCGAATGCGCAAGAGTCACCGTGCAGTCGATGCCTTTTTGAGCGAGAAGTATTGACAACGGCAAACCAACGAGTGTCGAGCGACCAATGACGACCGCGTTCTTGCCAGAAGTTGCGATGCCGTAATGCTGAAGCAGGCGCAACACACCAAGTGGTGTACAACCAACGTGGCCGTCAACACCGCGCACAAGCCGACCAAGCGACGCATCAGTCAGACCATCAACATCTTTTTCTGCAGGGATCAATCGCAGCACCGCTTCTGCGTCGAGATGCTCAGGCAACGGCAGCTGCACCAAAATTCCATGCACTGTGGAGTCACTCACCAAACGGCGCACCTCATCTTCGAGACGGCTTTGTGTGGTGTCGCCCGGAAGCTCGACACCCACTGAACGAATGCCAATTGCGCCTGCGGTGCGGTGCTTGCTGCCCACATAGGTGCGACTCGGCGCGTCATCACCAACGAGCACCGTGGCGAGGCAGATGTCTGGCGAACCTGCCCGCTGAAGGCGTTCGGCGAGATCTTGCAGGATCTGCTCGCGAGCCACCTTGCCGTCCAAGATGAGGGCTTTGTGACCCGCTGCTGCCATGGAAAACAGCGTACCGACAAGGCGTAGATAAATCCCGACCAAAGTAGTCGGGTTTTGGCGGATTCTCTGTAGCGTGTCGCCATCGAACGACACGACCCGAACGGGTCGTAAGAACAAAGACCCAAGCGGGTCGTAGAAACAAGGAGAACACCATGGCCGTCAGATTGGGCGACACCGCACCGGACTTCACCGCCGAGACAACTCAAGGCACGATTTCATTCCACGACTGGTTGGGTGATTCGTGGGGCGTGCTGTTCAGCCACCCGAAGGACTTCACCCCCGTGTGCACCACCGAACTCGGATACGTCGCGCGCATTAAGCCGGAATTCGACAAGCGCAATGTGAAGGTCATCGGCTTGTCTGTTGACCCTGTTGACTCGCACGTGAAGTGGGAAGCAGACATCGCTGAGACACAGGGAACGCCGGTGAACTTCCCAATGATCGGTGACCCTGATCGCAAAGTGTCTGACCTCTACGACATGATCCACCCAAATGCGAACGACACACTGACAGTTCGCTCGGTGTTCGTGGTTGGACCAGACAAGAAGGTCAAGCTCACCATCACGTATCCCGCATCAACTGGTCGCAATTTTGACGAGATCCTTCGCGTCATCGATTCATTGCAATTGACGGCCAACTACAAGGTGGCCACACCAGCGAACTGGAAAGACGGACAAGACGTCATCATCGGTGCAGCTGTGTCAGACGATGAAGCAAAGCAGCTGTTCCCCCAGGGATGGAAAACGGTGAAGCCGTACTTGCGCGTGCTCGCACAACCAAACAAGAAGTAGCCACTCGATGAATTGTCCCGTGGGGTCGCGTCAGGCGGCTCCACGGGAATAAATCAGGGGTTGAACTGGTAGACAA
>JBJTGC010000101.1:0-9260 GCA_046093725.1 Actinomycetota bacterium | reverse complement strand
CACCGGAATAACGGGGCAAGATGGCCAACACTTGGCCGAGTTCCTGCACAGCAAGGGCTACGAGGTGTACGGCATGTTGAAGGGCCAGAACAACCCGCGAGCCATTCAGTTCCGCGATGAGTTCCCGTATGTGGAACTGGTGCCTGGTGACTTGGCCGACTTGCCGAGTTTGGTGAGCGCACTCGACCAGGTGCAACCCGACGAGGTGTACAACCTTGGCGCCATTTCATTTGTTGCTATTTCGTTCAATCAGGCCGAGTTGACCTCGAACATCACAGGTCTTGGTGTGTTGCGCATGTTGGAAGCAGTGCGCATGGTCGGGGGAACTCAAAACAATCCCATTCGGTTCTATCAAGCGTCATCATCTGAGATGTTCGGACAAGTACGCGAGATTCCTCAGAATGAACTCACACCGTTCCATCCACGTTCGCCCTACGGTTGCGCCAAGGTCTTTGGCCACAACATCACGGTGAATTATCGAGAGAGCTATGGCATCTACGCATGCTCTGGCATCTTGTTCAACCATGAGGGGCCACGTCGTGGTCTCGAATTCGTCACTCGCAAAATCACCAATACCGCTGCGCGCATCAAGCTCGGCATCGACAAAGAGTTGGTGATGGGAAATCTCGACGCAAAGCGTGACTGGGGCTACGCCGGTGACTATGTGCGCGCGATGTGGTTGATGCTGCAGCAAGACCAACCCGATGACTACGTGGTGGCAACAGGTGAGACGCATTCGATTGAAGAGTTCCTCACGCTTGCCTTCGAAGAAGTCGGGCTAGGTGACTGGCGGAACTATGTGCGTCAAGACCCGAAGTTTTTCCGGCCAGCAGAAGTCGACTTGCTCATCGGTGACCCGACAAAAGCACAGCAGAAACTCGGCTGGAACCGCGAAGTTGATTTTGCTGGTCTCGTCAAGATGATGGTGCGCCACGATCTCGACTACGAAGCTGGTCGCGCGAAGCGCTGATCGACAATCAGCCGCGAGTCATTCTGAATCAGGCTTCGAGCGGGTTGTCCAGAATGCCGTCGATCATCGATTCGGCATCAGGTGTTGCTCCGGCGGCCACTCGCTGACGCAGGCCGAGCGCGAACACGATGAGTGCTGCTGTCGACGCCGTGACAAGTCCCAGCTCCACTCGTAGGTACAAGTCGTCTGAGCTGTATGCAGTGACCAACAGGAAAGTTGCCATGCCAGCTGCCCACCCATACGTGACGAAGGAGTGACCTTGCAACGCGATGACGGCTTGTGATGTGGCGAGAGCGATCATGTATAGACCACTCGCAAGGGCGAGCAATGTGAGTGTGCGTCGATCAAGTCCGCCGTCATAGACATAGTCAAGAACGGGTGGACCGACAAGAAATGATCCGATAGTGCCGACAACTGCGACACCGACCACTACGACCATGAGGTGACGAAAACCGGTGCGGAATTCCCCCAGGTCTCCCTTTGCTGCAAGTCGTGCAAGACGCGGTAAGAGCGCTGCTTGCACCGCTTGGAACAAGAACAAAGGCACGCGCGACAAGAGCACGCCGTTGCCAAACGCGGTCACCTTTGCCGCCTCATCTGCGCTTGCCAAGATGTCGATGCCAAGTGGTCCAGCGTTCACGAGAGCCGCAGCGAGTATCGACCCACCGAGTAGCCAACCAAGATTCGGCGTGATCTCAGAGAACTCTGCCGGAGGTCCGTCGTCAGTGTGCAAGCTGCCCATTGAGAGCACCACCACGATGCCCACGAGTGGTGCCAGCACCACTACCAATGCATAAGCACCGATCACCTCGACACCGGCGAGCCACAAGATGATGCAGCCTGCGGTGCGGGTGATGCCGTCGAGGCCCATCAACAATCCGTACGGAGGGAAGCGTCCCGATCCAGAGCAAATACCGCGCGCCAGGTGGAACGGCGCATATGACATGAACGCGAACACCAGTGCCAAGGTGACGAGGCCGTAGCCCTCGAACAGATCATTCGTGATCCAGCCCGATGCGGCGATGACCACGATCATGAGCAATGCCATCATGCCGAGCATGAGAGGCAACACTTTTTGCACGACCGGCCGTCCGCCCTGGTTGAGCGCGCGACGGTGGGCGAGTGCGCGACCAACTTCTTGTTCAACTGGCATGAAGAAGCCAGGTACCAGCGCGAACGTGGTGAACCACAATGCGACGATCGGCTTGAAGTCTTCTTTACCGAGCGCTTGCTGTCCGACTTTGAAGAATGCGTAACTTGCGACGCCAGAGATGACGAGCCCGATGGCTACCGGAATGGTTCCTTCGGGAAGGGGGATTCGTGGCGAGTCTGATACTTGTCCGTCGGCGGAATCGCCAGCGGAGCTCAGACGTTGCTCGTTTGTCACCTGAGCGAGGCTAGTGGGGCATGTAGGTGACGTTTGTGTTACCTACGAGGACTGAAGCGACGTGTGCGACGCCGTACGGTCACTTTGCCGTATTGAAACGATCCTTGACGGTTTGCTTCAACGTTGAGGCGATGCTCTCAGTGACTTCGCGGCGGCGAACTTGCGCCTTCTGGAATGTCAAAACGCCAAAACCAACAGCGGTGTAGCCGGCATCTTTTGCTCGTTGCACCACAGGGGCAGAGGCGAGTTTGGTGACATCCACGTTCGGTAGGGGCAGGTTTGCGACATTTAGTTTTGCAACGGTCTGCTTGGACGCGTCAATCAATTTCGGAACCGGAATCAACTTGGCCACATCCAGTTTCGTGACATCAAACGAAGTGAGGTCAATGGAATGAATAGAGGGGAGGGACTTGGGAAGTTTGGGGAGGGCGGGAATCTTCATGCACGCAAAATACCCCGATATGCAAACTTTTGCAAGCACAGACCTCATATTGTGGCGGGTGGCAGGTTTCCGCAATTGGAGGAAACCCCTGAAAGGGTGCGACAGGCCCCTTTAGGGCTTGTTCTGTAGCCTCAAGTGAGCGTGTCTGACATGGCCCCCGTTTCCGAGGGCGCCTCACCGGTGTCCCAGCCAGTTCCTTCCGCCCCGGGTAGCAGTGATGTGCCCGCGGTGGTTGCGGTCATGGTCCTTCACCAGCCTGAGGCGGCGTCTTCGGGCGTGGTCCCTTGGTTGCATACCTCTCTTCTCGCCCTGGCGGCCCAGGACTATCCGAACCTTCAGTACTTGGTGCTGGTCACCGGCCGACATGACACTGCATCTGCGGGGCCAATTGCCGATGCAGTCGCAACCGCGCTGCCGACTGCAGTGGTGAGATTTCTCGGAGCCAACCCCGGTTTTGGTTCGGCGTGCAACACCGTTCTCGAGTTGGTTGAAGGTGATGCAGGTTTTTTCTGTCTCATGCACGATGATGTCGCGCTTGCTCCCGACGCAATCACTCGACTCGTCGAAGAGTTGTACCGCACAAACGCAGGTCTTGTTGGCCCGAAGTTGGTGGACTGGGATGACGCGACCGTCTTGCAGCACGTCGGCGTGCAAGTCGACCGTCTGGGTGAAAGAGATCCGATTGTCGACGCAGGTGAAAAGGATCAAGAACAGCATGATGCGGTCCGTGACGTGTTTGTGCTGCCGACAGCGTGCTTGCTGGTGCGCGCTGATCTGTTTCGCACCATCGGTGGATTCGAAACTTCTCTTCCGCTTGTCGGTGACGACCTCGACTTGTGCTGGCGCATACACACCACAGGTGCGCGCGTCGTCATAGCTCCGGCAGCCGTGGGCCGACACAGAGAACGCATAGCCGAACGCCTGCCCGAATCCACCGCTGAGCAGCTTCCGGCACTCGCTGAGCGTGAGCGTATCAACACTGTCTTGTCGCTCACGGCAACGAGTCGCTTACCTCTCGTCATCGTTGAGCTTGTCATCTTCACTGTGGTGCAACTTTTCATTGGTCTGTTTGCCAGCAATGCGCGCCGATCATTAGCCGCAGCTCGTGCTCTTGTTGCAACGCCCCTCGCCACTAGCGACATTCGGCGTCGACGCGCGCGCGTCAAGGCGCACCGCCTCGTTAGGGACACCGAAGTGCATGCACTTCAGGCAAGAGGCAGCGCACGACTGTCAGTGTGGCTGAGACGACGTGCCCGCACCACCGGTGTCGCTGAATCTGAAGCGAATAAAGCCGGTGGAGTAGTAGCGACCTCTCAACGTTCGACAGTGCTGTTGTGGACACTTCTTGCACTTGGCACCGTCATCGGTGGTCGCTCGTTATGGCTGCACGGAGTTGAGGACATTGGACAGTTCGTGCGCTTCACTGATGGTCCTGGTGATTTGTTGACGTCGTATTCGTCGGGTTGGTGGGCATCGTCATTCGGTGAAGTCGCGGCCCTGCCATCGGGTGTTGCTCTGCTTGCAGGTGCCGGCGCATTGGCACTTGGTCGAATGGGACTGTTGCACACGCTTCTAGTGTTGTTGTTGCCAGTCATCGGATATGTCGGCGTGTGGCAGTTCGCATCAGTGTTCGGGGTGCGCCGCGCACGCTTATTTGCAACAACCGTGTATGCCGCAGTGCCGTTGCCTTACGCAGCCCTTTCTTCAGGTCGTTGGAGTGGGCTGATCGTGTATGCCGCACTGCCGTGGGTGGCGCATTGCGCTCGTATCATCGTTGGTCATCGCGCGACATCGTTGTCTGCGCCACTCGATGCACGTGACTACTTCGTGCTTCCATCAGATGTGCGTCGACGTCGCACTTTTGCGACAATGACTCTCATCACCGCTGTCGTCATGGCGTTTGAGCCTGCGTTCATAGCGACGATTGGTTTGGTTGCAGTGGTGTGGTTCTTGGTGACGGGCATTCACGGAGCCTGGCGGCGAGCGTCGGTGTGGCTTTCCGTGTCGTTTACCGCGGTGGTGTTATCCATTGTGTTGCACTTGCCGTGGGCCACCACATATGTGCAAACCGGATGGTGGGACAAGTTGATGGGTTCTTCAGTCCCGGGAGGACGTGGCACAGGTCTTGCATCTCTCGCGCGTTTCAATGTCGGCGATGTTCCGCTCGCATGGTTGTCGATCGGTTTGTATATCCCTGCTGCCGTGGCGTTGATCGTGGTGCGCGGAGCTCGATCGCCGTGGGCGCTGCGCGGATCACTTCTTGCCGCAGTGTCTCTCGTGATCGTGGTGTTGGATGATCGTGCCCTCCTTCCAGCTCATGCCGCTGAACCGGCAGTGATGTTGGTGCCAGTTGCATTTGGTGTCTCAGTTGCCTGTGGCGCGCTCGGGGCGAGCCTGTCAATAGATATTCGACGCGCTCGTTTCGGCTGGCGTCAACCGCTGGGGGCACTTGCAGGTATTGCACTTCTCATTGGCCTGTTGCCACCGTTGCTCGCAACCGTGAACGGTCGATGGAGCCAGACTCGGACGTCTCTCACGCAACTTCTCGGACAGTTGCCTGAAGAGGGCGACGGGGACTATCGCGTGTTGTTCATGGGTGACTCTCGCGTTCTTCCGGTTGCACCCGTGAACCTTGGTTGGGGAGTCGCGTACGGAGTGATGAACGGACCTCGCCCCTCACTTTCTGATTCGTGGGAGCCGTACAGAAGTGACGCCACCGACTTGGCTGAAGTTGCTGCTCGCGGAATTGTTCGTGGCACGACTGCGCGCGCGGGTCGATTGCTCGCACCTCTCGGTGTGCGCTTTGTGGTGGTTCCGATCATCGACAATGCAGCGTCACGTCGTGATGAACCGGTGGTGGCTCCTCGCGGGCTCACCGATGCGCTCGCCAGTCAGTTGGATCTTCGTCGCCGTTACGCATCGCCAGACCTGGTCATTTACGAGAACACATCGTGGATTCCAGTGCGCTCGATGCTCTCTGCTGGCGCTGTCGAGGCAAGTTCATCTGGTGGGGCAGTGAGCCTCATCGCAAACGACATCGCGGGTGCCACTCCGATACTTCACTCACGTCGCGATGAAGATGGAATGGCGAGCGTTATCGATGCCGGAGTTGTTCATGTTGCAGTTCCGTTCACTTCCTCATGGAAACTCACTGTCGGCGGTGTACCGGTTGCGGCACGACCGGCATTTGGTGTGACGACGGCGTATGACGTGCCACAAGGTGGAACTGCGGTGCTTGATTTCGACACCAGTTTCATGCGCACCGCGCTTGTTCTCGCGCAGTTTGGTTTGTGGGTGTTCGTTTTCGTCCTCGCAGTGCTACGTCCGCGAAAGATCGTGGTGATGCAGCAATGACGACCTTGCAGGTCCACTCGACTTCTTCTGCTCGACGTCTTGTGCGTCGCGCTGTCAACACCGCCCTGGTCGCCGCGGCGGTCGGAGCGCTCGTGTATGTCGAGCGGCAAACTCCGGTGGAACAAGAAGGAGCGGGTGCGGCACGGGTACCGCTCGCTGCATTCGCTCAGCAACCAGCACCACCGCGGATCAGCACGTCATGGTTTTGTCCCGGTGTTGCTGCTGGCGATGGGTTGAGCGCAGGACGAGTGGTGATAGCAAACCCGACGGAAGCTGATGTGACTGCCGCCGTCACCTTGTTGAGCGCCGACGGCCAGGAGCAACGTCAAGTACTCGTACCTGCGCGAACCCAGAAGTCCGTCGATGTGTTGAACGGTCGCACGGTCGGTGTCGTCGTGCCCATTGTCGAAGTCATCGGCGCGCTCGCGTCGGTCGAACAGCAGACGGAGTTTGCGGCCGGAGATGTGACCGCATCGTGCACCACTTCAACTTCTTCCACGTGGTAC
The DNA here is from genome assembly GCA_046093725.1 of Actinomycetota bacterium. GTDB lineage: Bacteria > Actinomycetota > Acidimicrobiia > Acidimicrobiales > Ilumatobacteraceae > UBA2093. Next base: position 2,601 of record JBJTGC010000101.1, on the reverse strand, counting down.
TTCGCTGATGGCATCACGCTCGATGGCTCGTCGATGCGCATCATGATCACCAATCCGTTTCCCGAGACTGCTGTTGTCGATGTCGCATTCACAACGGTGGATGGTCGCCGACGCCCCACCACATTGCAGGGGCTACTCATTGCACCGCGCTCGGTTCGCAGTTTGTCGATGCCTGACGAAGGCGCTGCCGATGAACAGCGCGTTGCTGTCGAGGTGAAGACCACAACGGGCAAGGTGGTGGCCGCTCGGGCGCAGCATTACCTAGGAGGCGGTCGACTGGGTTATTCCACGATGTTGGGGGTTCCTCAGCGTTTGTCCAAGTGGTGGTTTGCCGGAGGGAACACGGGTGCGAACATCGTGGAACAACTCGTGCTCTTCAATCCGGCAGAAGAAGACATCACGGTTGACGCGGTGTTCACTGGTGCCGGTTTGTCGGGTGACGTTGCAACCGGTGTCGCTGTACCCAGTGCGACAACATCGGTGGCAGTTCCCGCCGGTGAAGTCGTTGTGGTCAATGCGGGGAATGTCGAAGGATTACCCGAAGGGGTGCACGGGATATCAGTGTCGACCAAGGACGGGAGTGCGTTCGTCGCCGAGCATGTCATCAACCAGCGAGTCGCAAAGAGCAACTTCACCGCAGTGATGACCGGTGCTCCAGACGAATTGGCGACGACTAACTGGCGAGTGCCATCTGGAGTGACACCCGGTACGCCGCGAGCATTGACGTTCGTCAACACCACGGTCTTCGATGCGACAGTGCGAGTATCAGCAATCGGGCCCGGTGGCGAGTTTCCCATTCCGTCTCTGCAGGCGATTGCATTGCCAGCGAGTGGTGTCACCGTGATCGACATGCCCCTTGATGCGACGACAGGCGAGTTGATCATCGAAGCCGACCAACCCATCGTCGTTCAGCGTCGACTCAGTCGAGGTCGACAACTCGTGGGGTTTTCTGGGGTACTTGCACTTCCACAACCAGGAGTAAGTGCACGATGATCAGAGTCATTGTCGCGCTCGTCGTTGTGCTCGGTGCAGTTTCCGTCGCGCAGTTCATGAAGCGTCGTGACGCCTCGGCGCCCACTCAAGGTGGGTTTCAGGTTCCGACACAGCTCGACCGAAACGACTTTCCCGAAGTGACTACGCCATGGTTGGTTGCAGTGTTCACATCGGCCACATGTTCAACATGTTCTGATGTCTTCAGCAAGGCCTCTGTACTTGCATGCGCAGATGTCGCGGTGCATGAAGTGGAATACACCGCAGCAAAGTCTCTGCACGCGAAGTACGGCATCGATGCTGTTCCGGCTTTGGTGGTGGCAGACAATCGCGGAGTCGTGCGTTCAGCGTTTCTCGGACCAGTCAAAGCACAAGATTTGTGGGCAGCCGTCGCCGAATGTCGCGAGCCGGGGTCGACCCCAGAGCCGCAACTCGGCCACAAGCACGACCGGTGATATGACCATCACCTCCCGTCAAACACTTCCCGCCAAGCGCGGGCAGTGAAGGTCAGAGTGTGTCGTGTTCGGGGCGACCAGCGTTGTCGTTTGAGGAGTTTCCCTCGACAGCGCGGTCGATGCCTTTCTGGATGAGACGCGCGACGAGTGCACCATCAATGGTCTCTTGTTCGAGCAACGCTTCTGCAACGAGGTCGAGGCCTTTGCGGTGCTTCACGAGGAGATCATTGGCACGCTGCTCTTGTTCAGTGAGGATGCGAGCGATTTCTTCGTCGATCATTCGAGCGGTTTCATCGCTGTACTCGCGTCCACTGGTCATCAGATCTTCGCCGAGGAACACCTGCTGTTGGGTGTTCCACGCCATCGGTCCGACCTTGTCTGACATTCCCCATTCACGCACCATGCGTCGGGCGATGCCGGTTGCTTGCTCAAGGTCGTTGGCAGCACCGCTGTTGAGATGACCAAAGACGATTTTTTCAGCTACTCGTCCACCCATTGCTTTGCAGATGATGTCTTCGAAATACTCACGTGAGTACGTGTGTCGTTCTTCTGGCAGGGTCCACGTGACACCAAGTGCCATACCGCGAGGAAGGATGGTGACCTTGTGCAACGGATCGCTGTGCGGCAACACCGTTGCAAGAACCGCATGTCCGCCTTCGTGATACGCGGTCGCTCGCTTCTCTTCGGCGTTCAACACCAGGCTCTCGCGCCGCGCACCAAGCACCACGCGATCGCGAGCGTTCTCGAAGTCGATTCGTTCGATCTCCGTTGATCCTCGACGCACTGCGAAGAGAGCGGCTTCGTTGACCAAGTTGGCGAGGTCTGCACCGCTCATTCCAGGAGTGGCGCGTGCCATTGTGTCGAGATCAACGTCGCGACCCATGCGCTTGTCACGTGAGTGCACCTTCAGAATGGCGAGGCGCTCTTCGTATTCAGGCAGAGGAACGACGATCTGGCGGTCGAAGCGACCTGGGCGCAGAAGTGCGGGGTCGAGAATGTCGGGACGGTTCGTCGCCGCCATGATGACGATGCCTTCTGAGGTTTCGAAGCCGTCCATTTCAGCGAGCATCTGGTTCAACGTTTGCTCGCGTTCATCGTGGCCACCACCGAGGCCTGCACCGCGTTTACGGCCGATGGAATCGATTTCGTCGATGAA
>JBJTGC010000100.1:0-5371 GCA_046093725.1 Actinomycetota bacterium | reverse complement strand
GCGTTACGGCGCTCGTAAAACCACCAAGAAAAAGGCCGACTAGAACCACGTGACCTCTGTTCCCGCCGACACCGAGCGGCGCAGCAGACTTCTCTCGTTGAAACTGAGCGCACTTGTGCGCGATCACTTCAGTCGTGACGTCAACTCTGATTTCGCCGACGATCTTGAGGTAGCACCGTTTTCATTCGGTGCGGCCCTCCTATCGAACGACACCGCATGGCTACTCATCGACGGCGATGCCAGTGGTGCACTTGGACCATCTGTGGCCTGGGTGCTTTCCCGCCTGCCCACCGCCTCAACCGTGCACCTACTTGCTGAAGTGGGCTCTGGGGTGCTTGCACGTCGCGCACAACTTCTGAACACAGTTACTGCCGTCAACGTGTGGCACGCGAAGGAACGTGATGTCCTGCCAGCGCTACCAGAGCCACCGTTGCCGTCGGTTCTCGCCGCAACGAGCCATCTTGCCTTCGTTGGTGTCATTCAATCTGCAGGTGCAGACCCGTTGGTGGAACACGGCATAGTCGTTGGTGAAGTTCGCGGGCTTGAAATCTGTCGCGTGGTCGACGACCCACACACTGGTGTCGTTCGTTTGGAAGTCGGCATGGGCGCGCATGACCGAGAGGCGTTCGCCTTGGTGCACGGCGACATTCCGACGGCTGAGGCCTTGTCAAAAGTCGTTGCCTCGGTCCGTGGTCATCGCTCCGATGGTGCACCACCGCATCCACTCAATTCATTCGGTGCGGAGCGCCTGATGCGTGCTCGAGTCATCGAGAATCCGTTGATGGTCAATTGTGTGAGTGTCATCGCTGCCGAGCCACCGGCTTTGCGTACGAATGTGAAAGATGCAGTTCCATGTGTTGCACTTGGCGAAGAAGCTGATGGCACGCGACGAATCCTCGTGTTTGCACATGGTGTCAATCTTGATGTTGTTCCCTTCGCACTTGATGCATGGCATCGCCTCGACCGCACAGCACGTATCACAGTTGTTCTGCGTGAGAAGGACAAAGTCGCCTCTATCGATCGACTTGCGCAGCTAGGCATAGTTCCTGTCGATGTGTTGACGCTAAAGGGCTAGTTGTCATGTCCGTTCAATCAAAGCGAAACAGAGTCCGACAGTTTCTTGCAGTATTGATCTTGTCGACTCTTGTTGTCGGGTGTGCCGGTTCGCCCAATGATGACGCTGTCATCGAACGTCCAGATGTTGATGAATCGGCCGATACCACGGCACTCGTCCAAAACACCATCGTCGAGACGACGGCACCACGTTCGACAACGACCACTAGCACTGTTCCGCTCACCACCATCGTGGAGTCCGGCAAGGACGCGATGGTTGAATTGCGCACATTGGCGAAGTCAGTTGGAGCACGAGACTTCTCTGAAATCTCTGACAGCGCTTGTGGGAAGTTCGCGATGGTATTGACCGACGTCATCATTGACGGGTTCGTCAAAGGTGGATTGTTCTGGTACTGGTGGGATGGTTCCCAGTGGGTCGACAAATCAGATCAACTGAAGGGTGGAATTGGCGACTATCACTTGCGGGTGTACACGCGTGACTACACGAACGACGGCATCAAAGAGTTCTTTGTCGTCGCCAAGGACAGTGAAAGGCGATCCGCCAAAGAGTTCGGCTCATTCTTCGGATTCGGATGGTCGCCACAGTCACAGTGTCGATGGGATTGGATGGTCATCGACAATGGTCGCGAGACCGTCACGGCGATCAATGAGCCAGAGCCGAGTCCTCGGTCAGCGAAGGTCTTCTGCATCGGGTATCGCAACAGTTCCACACGAATCCGTGGATGGGTGTGGTACGACTCATCAATCTCTGCTTTCCGCTTCGACTACAAGTAGTCGCCGTAGCCTTGAGGTCATGGACGAGAGGCTCGACGCGATAGAGAAGGAATACGTCGAGCTTGAAGCGAGCCTCGGAACATCAGAAGTGTTGGGTGACCAGGCAAAATTGCGAGACGCATCTCGGAAGTACAAACAACTCACCCCTTTGGTCGAGTGCATCCGAGCACTTCGTGCGGTGAAGGGTGATGCACAGGCAGCGCGTGAGCTGGCCGCCGAAACCACCGGTTCCGAACGCGATTCATTCCGAGCAGAAGCGGCATCAGCCGATGAAAAACAAGAGGCACTCGAAGAAAAACTGAAGTTGCTCATGTTGCCCACCGATCCGAATGACGGCAAGAACGTTCTCATGGAAATCCGCGGAGCCGAAGGCGGGGAAGAAGCCAACTTGTTCGCCGGCGATCTGATGGAGATGTATCGGGCGTATGCAATCCGTCGTGGCTGGACCGTCGAGGCGATTCAGCATGACGCATCTGACCTCGGCGGAATCAATCAGGTGACGCTTATGTTCAAGGGTGACGATGCATGGAGTCATCTCAAGTTCGAGGGTGGTCCCCATCGTGTGCAGCGCGTCCCCGCCACCGAGAGCCAGGGTCGTATCCACACTTCTTCAGCCACTGTCATGGTCATGCCAGAGGCAGACGAAGTCGATGTCGACATTGACGAAAAAGATCTGCAAGTCGACATTTACAGATCCTCAGGTGCCGGTGGCCAGCACGTGAACACGACGGATTCCGCAGTGCGCATCACCCACAAGCCCACCGGGATCGTTGTCGCGATGCAAGATGAGCGCAGTCAGCTTCAAAACCGTGCACGGGCAATGCAGGTGTTGCGCTCGCGACTGTTGAAGCACTACCAAGACCAAGCCGAAGCAAAAGCTTCTGCCGAGCGTCGCGCACAGGTCGGTGGTGGTGGACGTAGCGAAAAGATCCGCACGTACAACTTCAAGGAAAATCGAATCACCGATCATCGAATCGGTTTCACGCTGTATCAGTTGCAGGCAGCGCTTGCTGGCGACCTTGACACAGTCTTAGAAGCACTTCTAACAGATTTGCGCGATCGACAACTCGATGGCGATGTCTGACGACACCATCACATGGCGGGCGATGCTCGCCGAGACAGCACAAGTCGTTGCAGACAGAACCGCGGCACTCTGGTTGTGTCAACGCGCAAGCGGATACGACGCTGAAGAGTTCATGGGCGAATTGGACAATCCGGTCACATCGCGGGCCGCAGCGCATCTTCATGACATGGTTCGTCGTTTTCTCGGGGGAGAGCCACTGCAATACGTGCTTGGTCGGTGGGCTTTTCGACGCCTCGACATCATGGTGGACGCTCGCGTGCTCATTCCTCGACCCGAGACTGAGATGCTCGTTGATCTGGTGCTCGATGAAGTGAGTCAAAAGCCTGGCGCCACGATTGTCGACCTCGGTACAGGATCTGGCGCAATCGGTCTGGCAGTTCTGGATGAGCTTCCACTTTCGCACTCGACGGTGTGGATGACGGATGTGTCGCGTGATGCGCTCGATGTTGCTAGTGCCAATGTGGCCGGACTTGGTCGTCCGGGCATCGGTGCGCGACTGGCTCACGGCTCGTGGTTCGACGCACTACCAGTTGAATTGAAAGAGGCAGTTGATGTTGTCGTCGCAAACCCTCCGTATGTGGGGGACGATGACCCCGACCTTGAAGAGCGTGTGCGTGAATGGGAACCATCGCTCGCATTGTTTGCTGGGCCCGATGGCCTCCGCGACATTGTGACAATCGTTAGTGGATGCAACCACTGGCTACGACCAGGCGGACTCTTGTTGATTGAGTTTGGCTCTCGCCAAGGTGACGAAGTGCGAGAGCTTGCGACTGATGCTGGGTTATGCGATGTCGAGATTCTTCAAGATCTCGCTGGCCTTGACCGAGTACTGCGAGCTCGTGCATCACGCTGACTGATGCGCTCATCAGGTGTTGTGGATGCCGAGTGACCTACGAATGAAATCGAGTTGGTGAAGTAACAGGTTTTCAGCGACAACTTCCTGTGGTGTCATATGTGTGACACCACTCAACGGAAGTACTTCATGCGGTTTGCCGGCGCTAAGCAGAGCAGAAGAAAGCTGCAAGGTGTGTGCAGCAACGACGTTGTCGTCTGCGAGACCATGAATGAGCAAGAGGGGTCTGCGAAGCAGGTGTGCATCTCTGATGAGATTCGTTCGGTCGTAGTTGTCGTTCTCGTTCGCAGGGTCGCCGAGATATCGCTCGGTGTAGTGAGTGTCGTAAAGGCGCCAATCCGTGACCGGCGCGCCAGCCACCGCGCAGTGGAACACGTCGGGCTCACGCAACACCGCTAACGCAGCGAGATAACCACCGAAGCTCCAGCCGCGAATTGCTACTCGTGACATGTCGGCGCGAGGCTCCAATTGCGAGAGCATCGACGCCACCAAGCAATGGTCTCTCAGAACCGGGTCCGCCAGATCGCCCATAACCTCGCGTTCGTAGAAGGAACCCTTTCCGGGTGTGCCTGCGCCGTCGACAACTACGACCACGAAACCCTGATCGGCAAACCACTGCGACACCGCCAATACCTGATGCGAGGCAACGACACGTTGTGCGTGGGGGCCGCCATACGGGTCGAACAACACGGGTAGGTGGTGCGTCGATCCATCTTTCGGAGTGAGTATCGCAACCGGAACGTGTCGCGGACCCACAAGGTGAAACTGCACGTTCGGAGACACAAGCGGGGTCTCTGCGTGTGATGCGAGAACGGGCCCATCTTTCACGCGGTGTGTAGCTAGACGTAATCGTGTCGACGTCGTGCGCAACACCACGTGAGAGTCGTTGCCGGTTCCTGTCGTCACAGATTCGTCAGGGCTAAGACGAGAGACCGTCCTGGTCTCAAGGTCGTAGCTAAGCAGATGCAGGAACCAAGGCTGATCGATGTCGTTGGCAGCAAACAGCACTCGTCGACCAACGAATTGCACTGATCGCACCTGCATCGTTGCCGGCGTGACAGCTTCACCGTTCACGAGAAGACGGCGAGCGCCCTCTCGTTCACCGCAGGTGATGAGGGCTCCATCACTTGCGAGTGTCGGAGTGCCAGGAACCAGTTCCACCCACTGTTCGTCTGTTTCTTCATGAAGTAATGAACTTTCACCCGAGTGTTCATCGACACGCATCACACGAGTAGTGCGCTGGCTACGCGTCTGGGTCTGAACGATGAGACCATTAGCAGACCATGACACCGAATTGATGTACTCGCAATCAGAAGGTAGGGACACATCGATTGTTGTTCCGTCGGACACAGCCACGAGGTGAAGAGTCACCGTTGCGTTCGTTGACCCTGCCTGTGGGTATCTGTGTGTGGTCGGCTCTTTCTCTGGTCGTGAAGGATCAGCGATATGCCATTGCAGGACAGATCTCGAGTCGACTCGGCAGACAGCAATGTATGTTCCGGCGGGTGAGAACCAGTAGCCGCGCTGGCGCCCCATCTCTTCAGCCGCGATGAACTCCGCCATTCCCCAGGTGACGTCCGGATCCG
>JBJTGC010000099.1:0-4309 GCA_046093725.1 Actinomycetota bacterium | reverse complement strand
ATGCATCTGCACATGTCACTCTTCAAAGGTGACTCGAACGCCTTCTACGACGAGAACGACCCCTACAACCTGTCGCCAGTGGCGAAACAGTTCATGGCTGGCCTCATTCGACATGCAGCCGAAATCACCGCCATCACAAATCAAACGGTCAACAGTTACAAACGACTCGTACCTGGGTTCGAAGCTCCAGTGCACATCACCTGGGCACGCAACAACGTGAGCGGGCTCATCCGAGTTCCCATTCCGAAGCGTGGTAACCCGAATGCAACTCGCATCGAATATCGCTCGCCAGACCCGGCAACAAATCCCTACCTTGCGTTCTCGGTGATTCTTGCTGCGGGCCTGAAGGGCATTCGTGAGGGTTACGAACTTCCCACCGAAGCTGACGCGAACTTGTTCGAGATGGGCGATGACGTCGTCGAGAAGCTCGGCATCCAACAACTTCCTCAATCGTTGGCCGATGCGTTGAAAGTCATGGAGGGCTCGCAACTCGTTGCCGACTGCCTGGGCGAGCACACGTTCGAATGGTTCTTGCGCAATAAGCGCGATGAATGGCGTGCATACAAGACTCAAGTAACTCCATTCGAGTTGAACCGTTATCTGAAGTCGATGTAGGTGGTGTGGTGACCGACATCGACACACTTGTCGTCTTCCCCGATCCGGCGTCGCCAGATGTCGCACGCTTGCTTGATCTTGGAGGCTTTCGGTGGAAAGCAGTTGCCAACCCTGAAGAAGCCGAGCGGGCAGAACCAGCCCAAGGTTGGGGTGGCGCGGTGGTGTCATGCGAAACCGACCCAGAAGGTGCGTGGGCATTTGCTCGCTCACTTCGTAAGCGCGACAACCCCGTTACGCCAGTCATCGTGCTGGTGACTGGTGCACAAATCACCGACCTCGAGTTGCGAGATGACTTGTACGACGACTTCTGCTTGGCCCCGTTTCATCCTCGCGAATTGGAAGCACGCCTCCGTCATGCCCTATGGCTGGCGGGCGGATCGGTGTCGGGTGCCGAGATGGTGGAGTACTCCGGCCTCTCGTTGAACCTCGAGACCTACCAAGCCACATTCAACGGCAAACCGCTCGACCTCACCTTCATGGAATACGAGCTGCTGAAGTTTCTTGCACAAAACCCAGGCAAAGTGTTCACTCGAGAAGTGTTGCTGTCACGAGTGTGGGGGTACGAGTACTACGGCGGAGCGCGCACTGTCGATGTTCATATTCGTCGTCTGCGAGCCAAGTTGGGTGAAGAACACGCCAACCTCATTCAGACGGTTCGAAGCGTCGGGTATCGCTTTGGTCAGTCGCGCTGGGGCGCTAGCTAAGCGCTTCGACAAACAACAACGCGGCAAACACGAAAAATGCAATCGCAGCACCAATCTTGATGGTGCGTTCTGGCAATCGTTTACCAAGTGCTCTGCCGATGACGATTGCAAGCGCATCTGCAATCACCATTCCGACTGTTGAACCAAGCCATGTGCCAACCAGACCTTCGCGTGTCGCCAAAGTGACGGTTGCAAGCATGGTCTTGTCACCAAGCTCTGCAAGAAAGAACACCGACCCAACTGCAAACACCACGCTTCGTGCCGTTTGGGCAGCGCGATTCTCTTCAGCCTCGCTCAACTCATCGCCCCGCAGTGTCCAGAGTCCGAAGATCACAAATGCGACTGCAGCGACAAAATTGATGGGCTTAGTCGGCAGTGCCGCACCGAGCACACCACCAAGCGCAACTGATGCCAGATGAACGATCGCAGTGGCAGCGGTGATACCGATGAGAACAGGTATCACCTTGTAACGTGTCGCGAATGCCAGCGCCATTAGCTGGCTCTTGTCCCCTAGTTCAGCGACAAAGATGACGCCAAAGCTCAACCAGAAAGCGCTCCACATGGCTGATCAGGCGATCTGCTGCATACGTGCAGCAAGCACCCGGTGGGTCGACAACATCTCGTCGACCCTACGGCTCACAAGTTGTCCGTTTCGAACAACTTCTCGACCGTGCACAATTGTGTCGCGTGCTGCAGTCGGACCACAGCGCAACCACGCCTCAATCGGATCGGCGATCGCACCTGCAAAAGCAACCCCTGTGAGTGACCACACCGCAATGTCAGCAACAGCACCAACTTCTAAAGATCCGATTTCACCAATACGACCGAGGCAACCAGCCCCGCCGATAGTGGCGACTTCGAGAGCCATGCGTGCATCAGCAGCGCCTGCTCCATTGCGCAACTTCGCCAACAGCATCGCCTGACGAGCCTCGAGCCACAGCGATGCGGAGTCGGCTGAGGAAGATCCGTCGACGCCCAATCCGACGTGTGCGCCAGCATCTCGCAGGTCGACAACGGGTGAAATTCCAGAAGCAAGGATGAGGTTGCTGCTTGGGCAGTGTGCGACACCAATGTGGGCGGCTCCCAATTGTCGGACTTCATCAGGGTTTGGCATCACGCAATGCGCCACCCACGTGCGATCGGAACACCAGCCAACGTCTTTCAGATAATCAAAAGGTCGACACCCGAAAGTGGCCAACGAGAACTCGTCGTCTTCGCTGTTCTCTGCAAAATGGGTGTGCAGGCGAACATCGAGTTTCTCGGCAAGTTCTGCAGACTCCACCATCAATTGTTTGGTGACGCTGAAGGGTGAACAAGGCGCAAGGGCAACACGAACCATCGCGCCACGAGACCGATCGTGGTGACGCCGCACTGCATCTTCCGATGCCACGAGAATTTCATCGTCGGTTTGCACGACATCATCAGGCGGGAGACCACCATCCTTCTGCGACAAAGACATTGACCCACGAGTTGGATGAAAGCGCACACCCAAATCGACTGCCGCAGCAATTTCAGCCGACAACAAGTCTCCGCCGTTGCGCGGATGCAGGTACAGATGGTCTGTCGATGTCGTACATCCGGACAATGCAAGTTCAGCAAGTCCCACCCATGCCGACACATGCGCTGCTTCTTCGTCGAGAGCGCGCCATAGCGGATACAACGTCTGCAACCATCCAAAAAGTGGTGCATTGGTCATCGGTGGATACGCCCGCGTCAGGTTCTGATACAGGTGATGATGCGTGTTGATGAGACCAGGGGTCACCAAGCAATCGCTTGCATCGATCACCTGCTTGGCAGATGGCATGGGGTCGGTGCTTGATCCGACCGCTGTTATGAAGCCGTTCTTCGCCGCCACCCAACCACCGGGTAATTCGCGACGAGTTGCGTCAACGGTGGCGACAAGCGTGGCGTTGCGCACCAACAGATCAACCGCATCACTCATCGTTCACCATCATTTCAGAGAGTCGAACACCAAACGCAGATCGTCACGCGTGGTTGCGGGGTTCACCAAGCAGAGGCGCAAGACTGTTTCTCCACGCCACGACGTCGGCACTACGAATGCAAGACCGTCTGTGAGCACCTTGTCTGACCAGTCGTAGTACTGCTCGGTTGTCCAGCCATGGCGCCGGAACACCAACACACTCAGCTCAGGCTCCATCACCAACTCAAGATGTGACGACGAACGTATGTCGTCGGCACCCCCTCGAGTGACTGTCAGGCTTCGCTCCACCGACTCGGTGTATGCAGCAGTCCCGTGAACAGCCAGGCTGAACCACAGCGGAAGTCCTCGCGCCCTGCGAGTGAGGTGATGCGCGTAGTCAGACGGATTCCAATCATCATCGTGACGCAGTGCGTCGAGATATTCCGCATGTTGCGTGTGTGCAGCTCTCGCGATTCGCGGATCACGATAGAGAAGAGCGCACGAATCGAACGGTGCAAACAACCACTTGTGTGGGTCGACAATCAGACTGTCGGCACGCTCGATTCCGTTGAACAGCTCTCGCACAGACGGAGCCGCCAATGCTGCCCCACCGTATGCAGCGTCCACGTGAAACGACAGGCCGTGAGTAGCCGCTAGCTGGCCAACCCCTTCAAGATCATCCACGATTCCCACATTGGTGGTGCCACCAGTTGCGACGACACAAAACGTATTCCTCTGTTGCTCCTCAGACATCGACTGCCAAGTTGCTCGAACAGAATCACCTGACAGCCGACCTCGATCATCATCTTCTGCCCAGACCACATCCACATCCATCACTTGTGCTGCCTGGTTGATGGATGAATGTGCTGCACGTTGGAAGTGGCGACACGATGCACCTTCGATGAATTCAACTCGTGGCGTGATCATCGCGTCACGCGCAGCACATTCATCCATCAATCAAGCAGCACAGGTGATGGATGTGGATGTGGTCTGGGCAGAAGATGATGATCGAGGTCGGCTGTCAGGTGATTCTGTTCGAGCAACTTGGCAGTCGATGTCTGAGGAGCAA
>JBJTGC010000098.1:0-7262 GCA_046093725.1 Actinomycetota bacterium | reverse complement strand
TGCTCGGCCTCTGGGTTCCAGTCGGTCTGGAAGACGACGGTCTCAGGGCACGAACCTGCGAGGCTCACACCTTCACCAGCCGCAGCTGTTGTGTCAGTGCTTTCTGCCGCAGCAGTTGTGTCTGTGCTTGAACCATCGTCGCCACCGCAGGCAGCGAGCGTAAGCAAAGCTGCGAGGGAGGCTCCGAAGAGTGCTCTCTTATTCATGTGTGTGTCTCCTGGTTTGGTGTGTGGTGTTGGTGGTGGTGTGAGGTCATGTGCCCCTCGTGGTGATGTGCCACTTCCCGACAGCACGCTTTGCGAGCCAACCGAAGAAGAGGAACACCACCAGACCTAATGCGCTTGCAAGAAGAATTGCTGCAATCAACTCTGGCCCCCAGAGTCTCGATCGATAGACGTCAATTTGGGCACCTATTCCGACTACGCCACCCTGACGGAAATAAAAGTCACCAACGACAGCCCCAATGACTGCAAGGCCAGCAGAGATGCGCAGACCAACAAACATGTTCGGCAGCGCCGCAGGAAATTGCAGCTTTGACAAGCGCGTCCACGACGATGCTCCTTGAAGAGTGAAGAGTTCATGTTGGCTCTTGTCCGCAGAGAGAAGCCCGAACAACGTGTTGCTAACAATCGGGAAGATGGAGATGAGTACAACGACAAGAAGTCGTTGGTTCATAGTGCCGTCGATGATTGCTCGAATAAGTGGAGTCAGCGCCAAGATCGGCGCCGACTGAATTGCAACGAGATAAGGCCATGTCGCACGCTCCAGCCAACGACGCGTACTCATTGCAATAGCAAGTGCCATTCCGACGATGATTGTTATGACGAGACCGATGAGCGCAACCTTCGCTGAATCCCAAAGTGACATAAGAATCGGCTGCAGTCCACGGCGTTCGCCGCTGCGCCACACGAAGAACCCCTCGGATATGACCCGATGGGGTGGCGGAAGCAAGAAGCGCTTATGAGGTGGTAGCAGCACCATTGAAACCAGGTACCACACACCGATGAAGAGGCAGAAGGTGACGAGCGGTCCGATCAAGTCAGAGGCGCGCGATTTATCGGGTGCATCGGGAGCAACATCGTCGAGTCGCGCACTCGGTGGTGTTGCAGGATCCAGCGGAACTTGAGCGGTGGAGCTCTGAAGGATGCTCATTGGTGGGCCCCTCTCAATGCATGAGACACCTGACCACAGAGTTCCGCGAATTTCGGTTCGTATCGAAGGTCGTGTGTACGCGGATAGGGGAACGGCACATCGAAGATGTTTGTGATGCGTCCTGGCCTCGAAGACATCACGAGAACTTTCGTGGACATGTACACAGCCTCGGTGATGGAGTGCGTAATGAAGAGCCCCGCGAAGCCTTCGTGTTGGAACAGTCTCAATAATTCATCGTTGAGGCGTTCGCGAGTGATTTCATCAAGAGCGCCAAACGGCTCATCAAAGAGGAATACTTTCGGCTTCATCATGAGCGAGCGGGCGAGGGATGCACGCATCTTCATGCCACCAGATAGCTGACGCGGATACTTGTCTTCAAAACCACTCAGACCCACAAGTTCGATCGCTTCCGCGCAGGCCGTCGCACGCTGTGCTTTCTCCATCTTGTGAAGTTCGGCGATGAGTTCAACATTGCGCCGAACAGTTCTCCATGGCATGAGCGTCGCGTCTTGAAACACGAACCCGATCGAGTCCCTATCGACATCACAATTACCACTGGTGTTCTTCTCAAGATTCGACGCGATTCGAAGAAGGGTCGACTTTCCACAACCCGATGGGCCGACAACTGTGACGAACTCGCCCGGACGAATGGAGAAGGAGACGTCGTCCAGAGCTCGCGTGCCGTCTGGAAAAGTCATCGACACATGATCGAATGACAGAACCGCCCCTGAACTGTGCCGCGTTGTGGGTGCATCGGTCATATTCCCTCCATCGAGAATCACCGCACTCGCACTTCCCACCGCACGCACATTAGAAGAGCCATGCTTCGTGAAAGTGACGAATGTGTTTACTTTCTGTTTCAGAGTCTGCTGTGTAAACGTTGCCCGTGACGAATAACGACTCTTTCGGTGCTTTGCATGGCAACGGCCTCACGAAGACTTTGCGCCCGGATTAGAAGGAAGTTCGCCGGAGCACCAACTGAGATATCCACAGGCTGATGCCCCATGGCACGTTGAGCGTTGATCGTGACTGCGTGAAATGCCTCATTTGTGAGGACGTGTCCTGCAAGGACGAGAAAACCGGCTGTCTCCAGGGGGTCGCCCTTCCCGAGCGGGTTGAACGGATCCTGCAAGTTGTCTCCACCCGCAGCGACATTCACCCCGTGGGCGCTCAAGAGTGAAACCGGTGTCAGGCCGCGAGGAACATGCGAGTGCCGATCTCGTCCTTGGAGATACAGGTTGGTGAGGGGAAGAGTGATGACACTGATGTCTGCCTCGGCAACCTTCTCGGCGACACGATGTTGATGATCTGTTGCCTGCATACCAAGTGCAACGCAATGACTAGCGGCGACCGAGACAGTTGAGCCGGTCGAGATTTTGAGATCTGCGCATCGCTCGAGATCAGAAGAGTCGAGTCGGGTGTTTTCATCGGCATGGAGATCAAGTGGCACGTCATATTCGCTCGCAAGTTCGAACAGAAACTGAAGAGCATCGGCAGGCTCGTCATCCAAATGAGGACAACCACCGATGACGTCAACTCCGGCGTCGATGGCTGCGCGCGCCAATGCGCGGTTGTCCGCTCCGTGCGTGCCCGAGAGCGGCCAGCCGACGAGCGCGGCCACTTGCATGTCGATGAAACTCACACAGCGTTGTTTCACTTCGAGCAACGCTTCGATATTTCTCAGACCGGAATCAACCGTGGTGTCAGCGTGCGAGCGAACAAGTTGAACACCGCGAGCCGACAACAAGTGTGCCGCACGTTCTGCACGTTCGCGGGTGTCTTCGTATGAGAGGCTCTCACGCGCAGCTTCGATGCCGTGGATCGCTCCCATCAAGTCTCCGGTGAGGTTGTCGATCCGCTCTGACAGATACGCCTTATCAAGATGGGCATGCGGTTCGACTAGCGGTGGAAGGGCGAGATAGTCGCTTCCGTCAATGACAGTGTCTGCGTATTGCGGGTGAAGGGGAGTCGAGGGCTTGATTTCGACAATGATGCCGTCGGACATGAGGATGTCAACGACGACCCCGGACAGCAACCGGGCACCGTGAACGATGGTGCTTGCCGCTAAGTCTGGCTTCGAGTTCATGTCGAAGTCGAGTCGTTCGGATGACTGGAAGTCGGCCACATGTTGCGCGCTGTCAGAACATCTCGTAGCGCGTGAGTGTCGTCGCTCATGATGCCGTCAACACCGAGGTCGATGAGTCGAGCAATTTCCTGTGGATCATCGATGGTCCACACGTGTACCAACAGTCCGACCCGATGCGCTGTTTCCATGAAGCGCTTCGTGACGAGCGGAAGGGGCCCCTGCTTGACAGGTACTTGTGCGACGTGAGCACCCAATCGTGTTGCGAGGCGATCGTGGGATGTCGTGGCGGCGAGCAGGCGAGCGACTCCTCTCGGTCCAAGTGAAGTGCACACATCAACGCCAAGGGAAGAGCGAATCTGATTGAGACGTTTGTCGCTGAAGGATCCCACACAAATCCGTCCGAGTACATCTGTGCGTCGAAGTAGTCCGATTAAAGGTTCGACGACATCATCTGACTTGCAATCAATGTTGATTCTTGCTGACGGCCATGTTGTGAGAATCTCCTCGAGAAGCGGAATGTTGTGCGCGCCGTCGACGCGAATGTCTTTCAACTCTGACCAAGTGAGATCTTCAATGCGAGCGTTGACTCCGCATGTGCGGCTGAGATCCTCATCGTGGAAGGCGACGACCACTCCGTCAGCCGTCAGATGGACATCTGTCTCCAAGTAGACATAGCCAAGATTGATCGCGTCTTGAAAGGCCGCCATTGTGTTTTCGGGTGCGCTTCCAATACCCCCGCGATGTGCGAAGGCATGGAAGAAAGGCCAGTCAAGATACGGATGAGCCGCCATGCACGCATCAGATCTTTCGACCGGCAGCAGCCCAGTATTCATCCTTCAACAGACGCTTGTAGAGCTTTCCCGTTGGATGACGAGGAAGCTCAGCACGAAAGTCGACACTTCGGGGACACTTCACGTCTGCCAGTTTGCTGCGACAGAAAGCGATGAGCTCTGCCGCCAATTGGCGAGCGTCATCATCGGAGGCCGGCATGCTCACTGGTTGGATGACTGCTTTCACTTCTTCACCGAAATCGTCATTCGGTACACCGAACACTGCAACGTCCACGACTTTTGGATGCTGGATCAGCACGTTCTCTGCTTCCTGTGGGTAGATGTTTACGCCACCCGAGATGATCATGAATGCTTTGCGGTCGGTTAGGTACAAGAAATTGTCTGCATCGAGGTATCCGACGTCACCGAGCGTTGACCATCCTCGACCCTTTGGATCACGAGAGTTCTTCGTTTTCTCAGGATCATTGTGGTATTCGAACGGTGCGGCGCCTTCGAAGTACACCGTGCCGGATTCTCCGGAGGGAACCTCATTTCCTTCGTCATCGCAAATGTGCACGATTCCCTGAATGGCCGTGCCGACGGTGCCGGGATGCGCCAGCCACTGCTCGGAGTTGCAATACACGAAGCCATTTGCTTCGGAACCGGCGTAATACTCGTGAATGATGGGCCCCCACCAGTCGATCATTTGTTTCTTGGTTTCGACGGGGCATGGTGCTGCAGCATGAATCGCGCAAGTGAGGGATGACATGTCATACCGACGACGTGTGTCTTCTGGAAGCTTCAGCATTCGAACAAACATGGTCGGCACAACTTGCGTATGAGTCGCTTTGTACCGCTCGACCGACGACAAGAAGACTTCTGCGTCGAAGTGCTGCATAACCACAGTGGTGCCGCCGAGCGCGGTGACAGCGATATTGAACCGCAAAGGAGCAGCGTGGTACATCGGTGCAGGTGACAGATACACCATGTCAGGAGTAAAACCGAACAGGAATTGACCAATGAGAGTTAGACCAGCAAATTGCTCAATGGGGGAGCCTTCGAGATCGCGACTGATGCCTTTTGGCATTCCAGTGGTTCCGCTTGAGTACAGCATGTCCTGGCCATTCACCATCGATGGAAGTGGCGTAGTGGATGCACTATCAACGACAGCTTCGTAACTGTCGTAACCCGGCACTGTGCCATCAAGCATGAGGCGAAGCGTGACACCGGGTGTGCCCTCGATGATTTCGGTCGCTTGCTCCGCCTTGTACTTGGAGGTGATGAATGCTTTGGCGCCGCAGTCGTTGATGATGTACTCGAGTTCATCCTTGGTCAGACGACTCGAGCAAGCGGTGTAGATGAGCCCTGCGTAGTGACATCCCCATGTGACTTCGAGGTATCGACGGTGGTTTTCCATGCAGTAAGCAACATGGTCGCCAACCTGAAGCCCTGATGACCTCAACACATTGCTGAGCCGTACTGCGGACTCAGGGAGTTCTTTGTACGTGACGATTTCGCCGGTCTCCGCGATGATGACGGCGGGCTTGTCGGGATGGGTCGCTGCATGGTCTGCGGGATACATGGGGCGAAAGTTATACGACGATACGGTTGCCATGTGGAGCCGATGACTGAGTTTCGGGACCTGATGAGGGAAGACGGGGCCCAACGCGCCGTGCAATCGGTCAGAAGCGTTGAGTTGACCCTTGATCTACTGGTGTGTATCGAGGCGCACTGCCGTCCGCAAGGCGAGTGGTGCAGAGTCAAAGAGTCGCTGACCGCTCTGTCTAAGGAGTGCACCTCGGCAGGTGCCGGCACTGATAGCAGCGATGTGCTTCGGTGGCTCTTTGAAGATGCCGGGTTCTCTGGGAATCGAAGTCAGTACGGCGCGTCGTCGAATTCGATGCTTTCTGAGGTACTGCATGCCCGTCGTGGGATTCCGATCAGTTTGTGCGCGGTTGCACAGTCCGTGTTGTCAGGACTTGGCTTTGAAAGTCACCTCATAGGACTCCCAGGACATGTTGTGCTGGGATTGGGTGACAGCGCCAACGAACGTTTTGTTGACTGTTTCAACTCCGGCAGACGTCTTACACGCGATCAATGTGTGGCGATGGCCGCTGTGGCCGGGACAACGAACACTATGGAGGACACATTGAAGCCGATGGCACCTGCGCTCGTGGCACTCCGCACGCTCAACAATCTGCTGAATTCCTTCCAGAGCGAACGGGATGCTGCTGGTCTGGCCAGTGCCGCCGCACTTCGTTTGAACGTGCCTTTTCTTGGACCTGGCGATGTGCGGTCAACGATGGCTTTGTTGGCGCACACCAACTGATCAGCCACTCTCTGGGTACTACTGTCACATCCGCATCCATGTGAGGACACGAGGAGAAATCATGACAACGACCCAGCTATCGAGCACACCTTCGACGGAGGAGTCACGGATCCACGGGTTGATCGACGAGCTCCTCGCACAACATGCTCCATCGAAAGTGTCACCAAGGGAATTCTTGGGTGCGCAGTACGACGCCGGGCTGGCATGGGTTCACTTTCCCATTGGTTTTGGCGGATTAGGACTATCGCCAAAGCATCAACGTGTCATCAACGAACGTCTCTTCGCCGCTGGGGCGCCTAACCCACAAGCACGCAATCCCATCGGACACGGCATGTGTGCTCCAACAGTTGTCGAATGGGGAAGTGACGCGCAACGTAGTCGTTATTTGCGTCCGCTCTTCACTGGCGAGGAAGTGTGGTGTCAGTTGTTCTCAGAGCCAGGCTCTGGTTCTGATTTCGCTGGATTGTCTGCTCGTGGTGTTCAGGATGGAGACGAGTGGATCTGCAACGGGCAAAAAGTGTGGACCACTCTGGCTCACCTTGCGAAGTGGGGTTTGCTCGTCGTTCGCACAGACACAGAAACTGTCAAACACGCTGGGCTCACCGCATTCGTAGTTGACATGGAAGCGCCTGGGGTGGAAGTTCGACCACTTCGTCAAATGACAGGTGAAGCAGAATTCAACGAGGTGTATTTCACCGATGTACGCATTCCACAGCACGAGATGCTCGGAAAACCAGGCGATGGTTGGAGGGTCAGTCTCACCACTTTGATGAACGAACGTGTGTCTATCGGAGGGACAACGCCTCCGCGGGGATCTGGCCCAATCGGGCAAGCGGTGAAGAAGTGGCACGAGTTGTCAAGCGATGCGCACACAATCGTGAAGCGCGATGAGCTCGCCAAGCTTTGGATACGTGCAGAGGTTCTA
>JBJTGC010000097.1:0-3107 GCA_046093725.1 Actinomycetota bacterium | reverse complement strand
TGCATCCATGCGGTGGCCAAACACTCGGTCATGGCTTGGTCGAAACCACCTGGGGTGATGCGGCCACGGCGCCTCGCAATGGCAAGCACCGACGGAACGATGCGTTGCAGGGAAATGCGGGCAGCGAGGTCGTTGTGTTTCGCGAGTGAGATGAGTTGGAAAAAATACGCGTCGGCGACTGAGTCGGTGGCTGATTTCCCAAACCCTGCGCGCACAACTACCTCGTCAAGATCAGTGACTGGGTCACCCGGCAAACCCCATGAGTTCACCTCGGTGATGGTCTGTTGGTCGTGACGCAGTCGTTCCCAGTCGCGCTGGAGGTGACGTAGTGGTCGGAAATTGACGGTGGTGGTGATGAGTGATGACATGACCCAGACGGTGCAAAACCGCCTCCACCAGCGGTGCCGACGCGCCGTTCACCCGAGGTCTCACCAAGGCAAAGTCACCGTGTTTCGTGGGTAAGAATCGGGGCATGCGCATTTCGTTGCCCTCTGGAACCTCAGCTGAAATTCAGAAAGTTGCCTCGCCATCGATGGGGCTAGTGATTGCCCCCGACATTTATGGGTTGCGTCCGCTGTATGACGACATGGTGGAGACGTTTGCCACAGAGTGGAACATGAACGTGATTGCTGTTGAGCCTTTTCCTGGAGTTGCGTTGGGCGACGACTTGCACCAGCGCTACGCAGCGGTGCCGACGCTTGATGACAATCAACATTTGAACGACCTGTTGTTGGCGGCCGATGAATTAGGCACCGACACAGTTGGTCTGATGGGTTTTTGCATGGGAGGCATGTATTGCTTCAAGTCGGCGCGCAGTAGTCGCTTCGCACGCATCGCAAGTTTCTACGGAATGATCAGCTTGCCCGAGCCGTGGAAGAGCCCGACGCAGGCCGAGCCGTTGCGTTATCTCATTGAAGGATGCGCCGAGTGTGTGTTGGCAATCATCGGCGGAGTCGACCCGTTCACGCCACCATCAGATGTCGACCAATTGCGCTCAACGGGCGCCGTCGTTCAGGTGTATCCGGAAGCAGACCATGCCTTTGCACACGATCCGTCGCGCCCAGTGCACAGACCCGATGACGCAGCCGATGCGTTCGCTCGGGCAAAGGACTGGTTGCTCGGCGCAGTTCGCTGAGTGTTTTTGGTAGCCCTGTCGCACCCCTCGTATAGAACTGGTGTGGCGACAAGCGGACTGAAAGACCACACCACGAATGACTGACAAGCGAGAGCGGGCACGACGCGAGACGCGCAGACGGTTCGAGCAGTGGGCTCGCAACCCCGAGTGTCACGCCAATGTCATCTCTGCAGTGCACAACGTGAAAATGGGTGCCGTCGCACGACGCGAGAACCCGTCTGCGCCCAAAGAAGGTCAATCAGTCTTTGCGCTGTTGCGCGGTCGAACATTCGAAGCGTCGTTGGTGCGCGACGGGGGAGCGATGCTGCTCGATGCCCTCGTTGGTGCGGAAGTGTTGAACGAAGGAAACAACACGTTTTTTGACCATCGCATTGCTGCAAATGATGGACCACTGCGCGACCTCGAAGAAGCCATCGAACGCAGTAATGAATTGCTGCATCGTTTGGCGGCAGGTGAGTCACTCTCTGGTGCGGTGTCCAGCTTCACTGCCCGAATTCCACGGGGCATCATGTTGCCCGAGGCAATTCTCATCATCGATGTTCTCGCACTGCGGTATGTGAATGGTGTTCCGACGCTTGAAGTGGGCGAAGTGAAAACGTACGCCGACCTTGGTGGGCACACCAGTCGTGGCGACCTTGCAGCTGCACGCGCACAGATGGGGTTGTACGTGCACGCACTCGAAGTGACGCTCGAGAGTTTGGGGCTTGCTGGTGGCGTTGCGGTGTCGAAGGCGGGTTTTCTCGTGCTCACGTACCCAGGCTCAAACCAACCGAGTGTTCGAAGTGGCGAAGACCTGCGTTACCAACTCGAGCGTGCACGTCGGGGGTTCGACCTCATGGAGAACGCTGCACACCTCATGAACGGCGAATACGGCGCAGGTGATGACAATGATCCGGACAGCCTCTTTGACCTGGTGCTTCACGCGCAGACGTCATTTCAAGAGTCGTGTGTGTCCTTCTGCGAACGTGCCGGCGCGTGTTTTCGCATTGCGCTCGACTCGGGCCGCGGGGCAGCACTTGGTGACGACATGGAGCGGTTCTTGAATGGCATCACGCTCAATCGGGCAACTGCGCTTCTTGATGGTGCCACGCCTACCAATGCTTCCGAGCGCGACTTTCTCATTCGCGCCAACGACCCTCTGCCTGTGCTTCCATGACGTTGTCGCTCGAAACCATTCGCAAACTTCACGCGTGGCGTGACGGCAAGCCCACACCGCGAGGTGATGTGTTGAACATTCACATCACCGAACCAGAAGACACCTTGATACTTGCCTTCTTGCGTATGGGCGGTGAGTCGCGGCCCTGGGGCGTGGCTGTCGGCACGTTGGCCGACGGTCCGCAATTCTTCACTGTGCCTGAAGCGCGCAATCGTGATTTGGTCGGCAACATGCTGGTCGAAGTGGGCCACGTGCTGCTGTCGCATTTTGATCATCCCGACTACAACGATGTCGGACCGACGGAGTATCGCGAATCCATTCGGCAGGTGTGGCTGCCCGGCGGAACTCACATCGACATGTTGCAGAACATCGCAGCTGCGTATGCGCGGTCGCGGTGGCAACGCGCCGACATCAACACGCTGCAGGCGGTGGGAAATGTGTGCAATGCGTTGTTCATCGAGAATCAGCGACCAGGGCAGCAGACCGTTGTGTCGGCAACCGACGCACTTCGCGCGTGCTACGTGTTTCCGACAGCACAAGTACGTCAGGGGCACCTTGGTCACTTGGTTGGTTGGTTGACACCGGCTAATTCTCGCGATGAACGGCTACGTGCAGCTCACACTGCTGAACGCGAATCGGTGGCAACTGTGCTGAACCCCGATCGTGAGCGTGACGTGCTGCAACCACTTGTTGAAAAGTGGGGAGCTGCGCAGAAGACCAATGATGAGCGCGAGATGGCGCTTCTGGCGCAGGCCATACACGATGCTCTCGTCGAGGACTTGCAGGCGAGGTGGCAGGCAACAGTCACTGCAATTG
>JBJTGC010000096.1:0-5824 GCA_046093725.1 Actinomycetota bacterium | reverse complement strand
GAGAAATAGCCATACGGAAGACCAGATACCACCGAGGCGAAAATCAACACGGACATGCCGTTGCTGATGCCGCGCTGACTGATGAGTTCTCCGAGCCACATCAGGAAAGCTGTTCCGGCAACAAGTGACGGAATAACCAGCAATGCCTTGGGCATGAACGGATCAAGAAGCACCACATCGGGTGCCTGTGCCGCAGCACCGAAGAACGCGGAACCATTGCCCTGACCGAAGATGAATGTGAGGCCGGCACCTTGCAAGGTGGCAATCGCGATGGCGACATAGCGAGTCCACTGAGTGATTTTGCGCTGACCAACAGCGCCCATTTCTTGCCATTCCTGCAACTTCGGAATGACCACGTTCAAAACCTGCATGATGATGCTTGCCGTGATGTACGGCATGATGCCCATCGCGAAAATCGAGAACGAGCTGAACGCACCACCGGAGAACAAGTTCAAGAAGCCCAGTGCACCTTGGGTGCGTGCAGATTCACGCAACTGTGCAACAGCTGCGGCATCGACACCGGGTACTCGAATGGCGGAGCCGAATCGGTACACCATGATGATCGCCATGGTGAAGAGAACCTTCTTACGAAGATCCTCCACCTTGAAGATGTTCTTCATATTCGCGAACACTGGCGACTCCCTCTAGATCGAGCGGCGACGTGGATGACAGCCGCTGAAATCAGCGGTTGGTGAACTGGTTGCCCTTTGCCGCAGGACGAACCTTGTGCGGCAACGGCAAGATGGTGACGCTTCCGCCAGCGGCGACGATGGCCTGTTCGGCCGCCTTCGACACTGCATGAGCCGAGACCTTCACCGGCTTGGTGATGGTGCCACGTGCAAGAACTTTGACGAGCGTGCCTTTGTGGGCAACGCCACGCTTCACGAGAATCTCAGGCGTGACTTCGCTCTCGCCGATTTCCTCGAGTGAATCGAGATTGACGGCGTAGTACTCGACGCGGAACGGGTTGTTGAAGCCCTTCAACTTCGGCACGCGTTGCTTGAGTGGCATCTGTCCACCTTCGAAACCACGTGCAACGGTGTTACGCGCGTATTGACCCTTGGTACCACGACCTGCGGTCTTTCCGCCCTTACCGCCAATACCGCGACCAACGCGCTTGCGACGCTTGGTGCTTCCTGGTGCTGGTGCGAGTTCATCGACGCGCATGATCAGTTCTCCTCTACTTCAATGAGGTGCGGAACGCGCGAGATCATTCCCCGAATTTCGGGGCGATCAGGCAACGTGTTCGTGTCGCCGATCTTGGTCAAACCGAGTGCGCGCAGTGTGCCGCGGGCCTTCGGCTTGTTGCCGATCTTCGAACGCTTGAGAGTGACTTTGAGTGTCTTCTCAGCCATGGTCAGTGTCCTCCACCCGAGGCGATCGCCTTCTGGCGCTCGTTGTAGGCCTTCAACATTCCCTTCGGAACGAATGAATCTGCGGGAATACCGCGACGCTTTGCGACAACGTCTGGGCGCTGCAACTGCTGCAGACCTGCGATGGTTGCACGAGCGACGTTGATGGCGTTTGCAGAACCAAGTGACTTCGCGAGCACGTCGTGAATTCCGGCTTCTTCCAGAATGACGCGAGCTGCGCCACCGGCGATAACACCGGTACCAGGAGCAGCGGGCTTCAACAGCACACGACCTGCACCAGAGATGCCTTCGATCGGATGGGTGATGGTGCTGCCAGCAAGTGCGACTGAGAACAAGTTCTTCTTCGCCTCTTCGGTGCCCTTCTGAATAGCCAACGGAACTTCCTTGGCCTTTCCATAACCGAGCCCGACGCGACCGTTGCCGTCACCGACAACGACGAGCGCGGTGAACGAAAAACGACGTCCACCTTTCACAACCTTCGCAACGCGATTGATGTGAATGACGCGTGACTCTCGCAATGCACCCGGCTCGGGTGTGGTTATTGCTTGAAAGTTGCTCATCAGAACTCCAGTCCTGCTTCGCGGGCGGCTTCTGCCGCTGCCGCCACGCGACCGTGGTACCGGTAGCCACCACGGTCGAACACGACCTTGTTGACACCAGCTGCCTTGGCGCGCTGTGCGAGAAGTTTGCCCACCTGTGCGGCAGCCGACACTGTGGCTCCGCTCGATGAACGCATGTCAGCTTCGACAGACGATGCAGCAGCGACAGTGCGCCCTGCTTCATCATCGATGAGCTGCAAGTTGAAGTGCTTGTTGGTGCGATGCACTGCAAGACGTGGACGCTCAGCAGTGCCGTGAATCTTCTTGCGCACGCGACGGTGGCGACGAAGGCGGCCTTCGCGGCGGACCTTGGCGATGTTAGACATGACGACCTACCACTATTTCTTTCCGGCTTTGCCGGCCTTGCGAATGATGCGCTCGTTCACGTAACGCACACCCTTGCCCTTGTATGGCTCTGGCTTACGAATGGAACGGATGTTTGCTGCGACCTGTCCGACAAGTTCCTTGTCGATTCCCTTCACAATGACTTTCGTCTGTTGGGGCACTTCAAAAGTGATTCCTTGTGGTGCAGGAACGATGACCGGGTGCGAGAAACCAAGTGCGAGACGCAGGTTCTGACCCTGAGCTTCGGCACGGTAACCAACTCCGACGATGTCGAGTTCCTTGGCATAGCCATCGGTGACACCCACCACCATGTTGCTGATGAGTGTGCGAGTGAGTCCGTGCAGCGACCGGTTGACGCGATCGTCGGCGGGACGCGACACCGTGATGGTGCTGTCTTCCTTGGTGACGATGATGTCGCCAGGAATGTCGCGGGTTAGAGAACCCTTTGAACCCTTCACGGTGATGGTGCGTCCGGCAATGGACACCTCAACACCTGAGGGAATGGAGATCGGTGCTTTTCCGATACGAGACATGGTCAGTTCCTCTCGTTCACCACACGAAACAGAGCACTTCACCACCGACCTTGCGCTGACGCGCTTCACGGTCGGTCATGAGGCCCTGGCTGGTGGACAGGACGGCGACTCCCAAACCACCGAGAACTCGGGGAAGGGTTTTTGAATTGCGGTACACGCGCAGGCCCGGAGTGGACACACGCTTCACACCAGAGATGGTGCGACGACGATCGTCGGAGTACTTCATAGAGATGGAAAGCACGTTGCCCGGACCCTTTGGATTCGGATTCACGCTGTAGTCAGAGATGTAACCCTCTTTCTTCAGCACTTCGGCAAGTGCCACCTTCTGCTTGGACGAGGGCATGTCGACCGTTTCGCGCAACGACTGGTTGGCGTTACGGATGCGGGTGAGCATGTCGGCAATGGGATCAGTCATCATGATGCGTACCTCACCAACTTGCCTTCGTCAGACCTGGGATCTCACCGGCATGTGCCAGCTCGCGCAGACACACTCGGCACAGACCGAACTTACGGAACACAGAACGAGCGCGACCACAGCGACGGCAACGCGTGTATGCGCGCACCTTGTACTTTGGCTTGGCGTTCGACTTGTTGATCAGAGACTTCTTGGCCATGTCTTCCTCACCTACTTCTTTCCACCGCGGGCACCAGGACGGCTCGAACGCTTCTTACGTGAGGCCGCCCCTCCCTCGTTGCCCTTCTTGAAGGGGAATCCGAATGCGTCGAGCAACGCTTTGCCTTGCTCGTCACTTGTTGCACTGGTGACGATGGTGATGTCCATGCCACGTGGTGCGTCGATCTTGTCGTAATCGATTTCTGGGAACACTGTTTGATCGGCGAGACCAAAGGTGTAGTTACCACGACCATCCCATGACACAGCCGGCAATCCGCGGAAGTCGCGGATACGCGGGATGGCCACTGAGATGAGGCGATCGAAGAATTCCCACATACGGTCGCCACGAAGTGTGACTTTGCAACCAATTGCTTGGTTCTCGCGCAACTTGAAGTTGGCGATGGAGTCACGTGACTTGGTGACCACTGGCTTTTGACCGGCAATCAGCGTGAGGTCGGCGACTGCACCCTCAAGCAGCGACGGCTGCTGAGTGGCCTTGCCGACACCCATGTTGATGACGATCTTTTCGAGCGTGGGAACCTGCATCGGGTTGCTGTATCCGTACTGGCTCATCAGCGCAGAGCGAACATCGGTCGCATAGCGCTGCTTGAGTCGCGGAGCAGTGGTGGTTGTCATCAGACTTCCTCCCCTGTCTTCTTGGCGACGCGCACCTTGGTGCCGTCGGCGTTGATTTTGAAACCGACGCGCGTTGGCTTGCCCTTGCTGAGCAACATCACATTCGACGCATCGATCGGCAATTCCTTTTCGATGATGCCGGCCTGCTGCGTCTGCGAGCGCGCCTTGGTGTGACGCTTCACGGTGTTGACACCCTGAACGATCACTTTGTTGTCTTTGGGAAGTACGGACTCAATGACGCCCCTCTTGCCCTTGTGCTTGCCTGCGATGACAACCACTTCGTCGCCTTTGCGCAACTTCATGTCACAACACCTCCGGTGCGAGCGAGACAATTCGCATGAACTTCTTGTCACGCAGCTCACGGCCGACTGGTCCGAAGATACGTGTTCCACGCGGTGTGAGGTCATCTTTGATAAGAACGGCTGCGTTCTCATCGAAACGAATGTATGAACCATCGGGGCGGCGCTTTTCCTTCTTGGTACGCACGACGACACAGCGGACGACTTCGCCCTTCTTGACGCCGGCGCCAGGAATTGCGTCCTTGACGGTTCCGATGAAGACATCGCCGATCGAGGCATAACGGCGACGTGTACCGCCAAGCACCTTGATGACGAGCACTTCACGTGCACCGCTGTTGTCCGCAACGCGGAGACGAGACTCTTGCTGGATCACTTTGCACGCTCCAGAACTTCGACGACGCGCCAGCGCTTGGACTTTGACAACGGGCGGGTCTCCATGACGCGCACTTTGTCGCCCACTTGGACGTCGTTTGTTTCATCGTGTGCGTACAGCTTCTTGGTGCGCAACACGAACTTGTCGTACTTGGGGTGACGAACGCGCTCGACGACAGCGACAACGGCGGTCTTGTCCATTTTGTTGGACACGACGACACCATCGCGCACTTTGCGCGTCGTGCGTTCGGCAGATGTGGTTTCTTCAGCCATCTCTGTGCTCACTTCCCTGCTGCCTCGGCCGCGGCGATTTCACGCTGGCGGATGAGAGTGTTGATGCGTGCGATTTGACGACGCACGTTGCGCAACTCGGCGGTGTTGTCGAGCTGGCCAGTGGCGTTGCGGAATCGCAGATTGAGTGCTTCCTGCTTGGTGGCGCGCAGCTCGGAAACGAGCGTTGCGAGATCCAAGTCGCGAAGGTCATCGAGTGAACGAGTCATCGTTGTCTCCTTCTCAGATCGGCTCGTCGCGTGTGATGACGCGAGCCTTGATGGGGAGCTTCTGCACGGCACGCTCAAGAGCGGACTTTGCAATCTCCGGGGTTGGATACGACAGTTCAAACAACACTCGACCAGGACGCACAACTGCGACCCACAATTCGGGGTTGCCTTTTCCAGAACCCATGCGAGTTTCCGCAGGCTTCTTGGTGACCGGTTTGTCGGGGAACACGTTGATCCAGACCTTGCCACCACGCTTGATGTGACGGGTCATGGCAATACGTGCCGCTTCAATTTGGCGCGCGGTGAGCCAGCCCGGCTCGAGAGCCTGAATGCCGTACTCGCCGAATGCGAGAGCGTTGCCGCCCTTCGAATCGCCCTTCATACGACCGCGCTGTTGCTTGCGGTGCTTGACCTTACGAGGCATCAACATGATCAGTCATCTCCCCTGAGCTTGGGTGTCTCGTGCGCATCTTGCATACGACGCTCGATCGCCTCTTCTTCTTCAAGCAAACGCTCGAACTCGGGATCGGCTTCCTTCACGAGAGGTGTCACTT
>JBJTGC010000095.1:0-2755 GCA_046093725.1 Actinomycetota bacterium | reverse complement strand
CCCATCACGTACGACGAAATGCGTCCTGGTTGTTACGACCCGAAGGAACGTCTGAAGGACATGGATGCCGACCACGTCGAAGGTTCTTTGTGCTTCCCCACGATGCCGCGTTTTTGTGGCCAGACATTCGCCGAGCGCAAGGACAAAGACCTCGCACTCGCATGTGTTCGTGCTTACAACGACTGGATGATCGAGGAATGGTGTGGCGACTCTGACGGACGCCTCATTCCACTGCCACTCATTCCGTTGTGGGATGTTCAATTGGCTGCCGAGGAAATTCGTAAGAACGCCGCACGCGGTGCGACCGCAGTTGCCTTCTCGGAAATCACCGCGAAGCTCGGCCTGCCCACGCTGCACAGCGGATATTGGGAACCTTTCTTTGAAGCATGCGAAGAGACCAACACCATCATCTGCATGCACATCGGTTCTTCGAGCCAAATGCCAGCGACATCATCAGATGCCCCGCCGGCAGTTGCCGCCACACTTAGTTTCGGCAACGCAATGAGTTCACTTTCTGACTTCCTATTCAGTGGCGTACTCGTGCGCCATCCGAAGTTGAAGTTGGCATATAGCGAAGGCCAAATCGGCTGGGTGCCTTACATTCTCGAGCGTGCCGATGACGTGTGGCACGAGCACCGTGCTTGGGGTGGCGTCAAGGGAGTCATCCCGGAACCGCCGAGCACCTATTGGCATCGTCAGATCTATGGCTGCTTCTACCGCGACCGTCATGGACTTGAGAGCTTGCACCGCATCGGTGAAGACAACGTGACGTTCGAGACGGACTACCCGCACACAGACAGCACGTGGCCTTTCACCAAGAAGATCTTCGAAGAGCAAGTGCAGGATCTCTCCGATGAATTGGTGTACAAGCTCGCGCGTGGCAATGCCATCAAGATGTTGAACCTCGACCCGGTGACGGGTCGTTGGCGCAAGCCGTAGTCAGAGAGTGCGGTGACGGGGGTGCCGCTTCCTGATCATGTCGAGGCGATAGCCAAGAAAGTCAACAACTGGGGACGCTGGGGAAGCGACGATCAGTTGGGAACGCTGAATTTCATTGATGAAGCTGCGCGTCTGCGCGGTGTGAAATCAGTGCGCACCGGACGAGCGTTCGCACTCGGTCTTCCACTCGATGAGAACGGCCCTCAAATGGGATTCGTCAAGGGTCGTGACAACCCGGTGCACACGATGGTGATGGTCAATGAGCCATCACAACCCGGAAGCACCGGATGCTGGAGCGACGATGCCATCACGATGGGTGTGCAAGCCTGCACGCACTGGGATGCGCTGTCACACGCGAGCCTCGATGGTCAGTTGTACAACGGTCATCCGGCATCAGCAATCACCTCCGAAGGTGCCGCGTTGTGTGGCATCGATGTGATTCCCACGATTGTCAGCCGTGGAATCTTGCTTGACGTTGCTCGTGCTCGCGGTGTCGACCAACTTCCCGGTGGACACGCGATTGGCCCTGAGGACCTCGATGCCGCGTTGTCGCTCACTGGTCTCACCATCGAACCGGGCGACATCATCTTGTTACGCACCGGGCACATGAAGGTGTTCCTGAGTGGCGACAAACTGAACTACGCCATCACTGCGCCGGGCCCAGGCATCCATGCAGCAGAATGGATGCATGGCCACAGCGTGGCCGCACTGGCATTGGACAATCTCATCTTTGAAGTGTTCCCTTGCGAGAGCAAAGACGCCTGGCTGCCCGTGCACTTTCTCCATCTTGTGCATATGGGCATGATCCAGGGCCAGAACTGGAACCTCGAGGAACTCGCTGCGGACTGCGCCAGCGACGGGCAATACGATTTCTTGTTGAACGCTTCACCAGAGCCCATCACCCGCGGAACAGGGTCGATGGTCAATCCGGTGGCGATCAAATAGCAGCGAGCAATCGCTCACAACACGGGGGAATCGCACATGGCGTTGAACGGAATTGATCCGTCATCCATACCCACAGTCGCGTCTCAATTGCGTGCTCGACTTGGTGATGAACGAATGGGCTACGTGCTCGACGACGAGCGTTACACCTGGCACCAAGTCGCACTTCAATCAGCCATACGAGGCGCAATGCTGCGCGAGTTACTGCGCCCAGGCATCCCCCACATCGGAGTACTTCTCGAGAACACTCCCGAGTACTTGCTGCTCGCAGGTGGTGCTGCATTTGCCGGAGGGGCAATCGTTGGCATCAACCCCACTCGCCGCGGCGAAGAACTTGCAAAAGACATCAGGCACGCTGATTGTCAACTCATCATCACCGACAACCAGAGCAGACATCTGCTCGAAGGGCTTGATCTCGGCGCAGTGCACACCACCTTGTATGTCGACTCTGATGACTATCGTGCATTGCTCGCTATGCACGCTGACACTGCGGTACAAGCCCCCGAGAGTGACCCGAGTCCGGCAGCGCCATTGTTCTTGCTGTTCACCAGCGGAAGCACGAGTGCGCCGAAGCTCGTGGTGTGCAGTACGGCGCGAATGGCGATCTCTGGCATCCGCGCTTCTGAAATCACTGGCGTCTCTCGCGATGACATCTGTTATTCACCCATGCCTCTATTCCATGGCAATGCACTCATGGCGCTGTGGTCATCAGCGCTGCACTTCGGTGCACCAGTGGTATTGCGTCGAAAGTTCTCTGCCTCGAAGTTCCTCGACGACATTCGCGAACACAACGCGACCTTTTTCACCTACGTTGGTCGCACCATCGCATACATTCTCGCGCAACCCGAGACGCAGGCTGATGCGAAGAACAATC
>JBJTGC010000094.1:0-6682 GCA_046093725.1 Actinomycetota bacterium | reverse complement strand
ATCTCGGCGTCGACGAACACATGGTGCGAGCTCCGATGCCGAATGGACGCCACGTTGTGACCGCAGAAGTCAAACTGATCGAGGCTGATCCTGAGGCAGCGTTGGCCGCACGAGCGAATCCTCGCGTCGCAGGGCCCTCCGATATCTCCATCATCATTGACGGCGAGACGCTCGCGACCGTACACATGGAGCGCAGCCTCCCCGTGCGGTTCTCACTTGCGGGGGAAGGTATCTGTTGCGGCTATGACGACTGCACGCCGGTGTCCGCCAACTATTCAGATGAGTTCCGCTATACGAACGTGATTCACCGCGCCATCATCGACGTCAGTGGACGCGAACAACGAGATCTGGACGCAGAATTCGAAGCGGCGTGGGCCTCTCAGTGAGCAAGTACCGCGCGCATTGTCACGCCTGCCACTGACGCCAGGTGTCGAACCACTCGGGTAGCTCACCCTTGCCAGAGTGATTCGCGGGCCAATTCGCATCGGGCAGGTCGATTGGTCGCTGCAACATGTCGGCGCCGTACCACAACATGTGGCGACGCCGCACGAACAACCATGTACCGTCGACCTTGGCGTAGTTGTCGTGGTACTGAATTTGCTGCACCACCCACTTGCCCGGTGAATCCACCGGCTCGATCTCTCCTCGACAACTGACTATGCCTGTTGCTGTCACCCCGTCAATGACATCGATGACGTGGTTGGTGACTTGCAAGATGCTGCGCTTCAAGTCTCGCAACATGCCATTCATGTTCTCTTTGAGAGCTTGACGTCCTTGAAGTGTCTTGCCGAGCTTCACATCAGGAACAAACAATTCGACGACCTTGTCAAGGTCGCGCATGTCCATGTACACGGCATAGCGGCTTGCCAGTTGGCGGATGTCCTCGTGGGCAACCAGCCATGCCACAGGGTCTGTTTCGCGAAGAGTCACGACTTCCTCTACTTCAGCGGTGGAAGCGGATGTGGATGAGAAGTGGGCTGCAACAGTGCGTCGATTCCCCCGTCAGCAAAGATTGTCTGACCGACGATGTAGCTCGATGCAGTCGACAACAAGAAAGCGATTGGTTCGGCCATCTCTTCTGGCTTGCCCCACCGATTGATCGGAATCGGAATCTGTTCGAAAGCATTTTTCGTCAGCTCATTAGTGGCTGCTTGCTGGGTCATCTGAGTGTCGATAATTCCGGGAGCGATGCCGTTCACCCGGATACCGGCACCGAGCCACTCTGGCTTGACTGCGTTCATCCGAACCCAGAATGCGACCGCCAGTTTTCCTGCCGGATAGGTCATCCAACCTCGACCTTGAAAATGTTCGATGCACTCTTCTTCTGTGTGTGAGAGGTAATACAGACCGTCTTCGACGGGCAACCCAGGTGTCATCGTCGTCGAGTTTGACGACACCAAGACCATCGCGGGGTTCGTTCCCTTGCTGAGTGCCTCACGCAACCCGTTTGCCAGTGCCATCACCCCGAAGAAGTTGACTTTCACCGTGAGGTCGATGCCTCCCATGCCATTGACGCCAGCACACTGGGCCAACCCGTCGAGTCGCCCACCACATGCTGACAACACACCGTCGATTGCTGCTTGACGACCTTCGACACTTGACAAGTCAGCCGAGACATCCGTGCCCTTCAAGTCGACCCCAATGACAGTGTGTCCGCGGGACTGCAACAGATCCTTGGTGGCTTTGCCGATGCCGTTTGCGGCACCAGTGACACAGATTGTCGACATGTGTGATTCCTTCTCTCTTTGACGATTGATGTGGTGTGGTGATCAGATTTTCGAGATGACGCTGTCGCCGAATGACAACAGTGAGTCACGACGAACATCGAGATCATTCGGGTCTTTGCCGCTGTAGTACCACGGCACCGCCATGAACACGGGTTCCATGCCGTAGCTCTCGATGGTGTCGCCGAGCCGTCGATATGCATCAGGGCCGACTGCATCGATCGGCAGCACAAAGGCAGAGAATGGCCCGCTTCGACCGTGGCTCGCGCGAAGTGCAGAAAGACGCTGCGCGATATCAGTGATTTCTTGAGTTGTCGCTTGCACCGAGATCCAGCCGTCGCCCACTCGCGCTGCGCGCTCAAGCGCCGGTTCACTGTGACCACCCACGTGAATTTTGACTGGGGTCGACGGTGATGGGCTGATCATGAGACGACCGAAGTCGTAGTGCTTACCGTGATGCTCGATGAACTCTGGCCCATTGCCAGAGCACACGAGGCGCAAGATGTCGATTTGTTCATCAAGACGTGCACCGCGCGTGCGCATGTTGGTTCCGGTCCAGGAAAACTCTTCCGGAATCCATGACAGACCCACGCCAATCTCGATGCGATCGTCTGCCATGACGGCAAGAGATGCAATTTGTTTGGCGAGCAACAATGGGTCACGAAGCGGCGTCTTCAACACATTGGTGACAAATCGAATTCGACTCGTGCGGGCTGCCATCCATGCCATCGAAACCGTCGGATCGACAAATGGTGTGTCTGCCGCCCAGAAACGTGAGCCATCACTGCTGTACGGATATCCGGCGGAGACGGTCTCGGGATAAAACACCGAGTCTGGAACCGCGATGAAATGGAACCCAGCCTCTTCGGCCACCGACGCAAGAACACGAACATGGTCGGAGGGAAACATGGGAAACGGAACGCAGAACCTCATGCTGACCACCTCATGTCCGCAGACTAGTGATTGAGAATGTCGCCACGACCAGCCGCGACGAACCTCGCCCTCAACTGGGCAGCGTGCTCGGCGGTCATCTTTTCGTAGCCGGAGTCCTTGGTGGGTTTCCACCACATGTCACTGACTCCTTGTTCACAACTATGCCAACGCTCGAGCACCAACTGCCGCTTGAGTACCTTCGTCGTCTGCGTGAGGGGCAACTGATCCATCACGCGAATGAATGTCGGCATCCACTTGGTGCCCATGTCTGGTTGAGTGGACAGGAATGAGGCGAAGTCGTCGACGTTGAATGCACCGACGTCATCCAGCTGAAGCGCCACCATGACACGATCGCCGATCTCTGGATCAGGCACCCCGTAGGCAGCAGACAAGACAACTCCGGGGTAACGGGCAACGATGCGATCAATGGGTGCTGCCGCAAAATTCTCGCCATCCACACGAATCCAATCGGCGTTTCGACCCGCGAAGTAGAAGAAGCCTTCGGCATCGCGATACGCGAGATCGCCCGTCCAGTACGCACCATTTCGACTTCGCTCCGCATTGGCTTCTGCGTTGTTGTAGTAACCCTCGAAGGTGTTGTACCCAAGATTCACAATTTCGCCCGTGGCCTCTTCGGCGTTCAACAACTTGCCATCGGAATCGAAACGTGCAGGTGGGCACTCTTGCCCTGTCTCCGGATTCAGCACTTTCACATCGGGCGACGTTGCTCGACCCAATGCTCCGGCGGGCATGCCCGGTACACGATTGATTGATGCACCCGTCTCTGACTGGCCGTACCCATCGACAAGGGGCACACCGAAACGTTCCTTGAAACCGGCGATGTCTTGTTCGCCGCCTTCGTTACCAAAACCAATTCGCAGCTTGTGCTTTCGATCAAGGTCACTTGGTGGCGTCGCCAACACATATGCAAGTGGACGACCCACATAGTTGAAGTACGTGGCTCCGTACTTCACCACATCGGGGATGAATTGTGATGCGCTGAACTTTTCCCGAAGTGCAAGTGTTGCGCCTGCTTTCACAGTCGGGGCCCATGCGGTCATCAATGCGTTGGAATGGAAAAGCGGCATGGCCATGTAGGTGACATCATCGGCCGTCATGTTGGTGATGCCGATGAGTGAGGTGGCCACCATGTCGAGTCGACCGTGCGACACAATGACTGCCTTTGGCGCACCAGTACTGCCAGAGGTGAAGACGAACATGAGATTGGTCTTGTCATCTACTTCCACTGATGGAAGCGGTGCATCGCGATGGGGATCAAGACGTGCGGCATATTCGGGCGTATCGACCACGAGCACACGTCCGTTTGCAGGACCAAGATCAAGACCATCGAGCAATTCAGCGTTGCCGGCATGAGTGACGACGATCTGACAATCAGTAAATGTGACGTCTCGCTGAAGTTCAGCTCCGCGACGAGTGGAGTTGAGACCAACCACGGTGGCACCGGTCATCGCGGCGACGCCGATCCACATCGTGAACTCTGGATGATTGTCCATCAGGACACCGATGTGCGCTGGTCCTGGCTGGCGCATTGATTCGAACAGAGCTGCGCGCTGGGCGATGCACCGAACCCACTCTCGATAGGTCCACTTGTCGTCATTGAGCACGACGGCGATGTTGTCGTCTTCGGCATGCGCCCGGATGTGATCAGCAAAAGTCGTCATAAAAGTGCTCTTACAGCGAACGGGCCAGAGTTCCGGCAGAGTGGATGGCGCCTTCGATGTAGCCGACATCATGCGCGTCACCGATGACGTCGACACGAAGACCGGCTGCTCGAAGGGCGTCGGCCAACGGTGCCGACGCCTCGACATTGTCCGCAATGATGACGTCGTCATAGGCCACCGAGTGCGATTGCTCACCAACCACGTAGGAAACCGCTCCACCTTCGTACGACGTCACGTGTGCTCCGCGCACCAAAGTCACTCCGTGTGTCGAGGCCTTCTTGACTGCCGTCCAACGACGCGGCATTGCCATCGGCAGACCAAGTTGCGCACCAGATTCAAGGAGGGTCACGCGACGGCCACGCTCTGCCAAGAACTCAGCTAACTCGAGCCCAACAAGCGAACCTCCGACAACGACGACGTTCTTGCCGAGCGGCAACCATGTTTTGCTAAGCGAACGAACCCGCTGCGCAGACTTGGTGATTCCGAGAGTGCGTCCGGCTGCAACCACAAGACGAGCCAGCGCTGGCGCCGTCGGAACAGCACCATCACCAGTCATGAGGGCTCGCAGATCATCGCCGGTGTAGATGTGTCGCTGGTGCGCTCCGGCAATTGCGGGCCGATCACGCACTGCACCAGTTGCCAATACTACGTGGTCGGGCGCAAGTGCACGCACGGAGTCGACTGTTGCGCGCTCACCCGTGCGCACCGCCACACCAAGTCGACGGACTTCATGTTCAAGATGCTCAACAAGTGGTCCGTTTGCCGGCGTGGTTAGTTGAGAGAACCATGCAGTACCGCCGAGTCGCGATGAGGCCTCGAGCAGCGTCACGCAATGACCTCGTTCAGCAGCGATACGCGCAGCTTCCATGCCAGCTGGGCCACCACCAATGACGACAATGTGCTTCGACGCAGAAGCCTTTGAAGTGACGGCAAGAGATTCGTTGCACAGTGCGGGATTGACGGCGCACTTCGGTGCCCCATCGAAGAAGTTCTGTTCGACACAGACGTAGCAATTGATGCACGGACGAACGCTCTTCGGGTTGCCCTCTCGCAACTTGTTCACAAGATTCGGATCGGCCAGCAGCTGTCGGCCCATCGACACGAAGTCGCAATCACCCGCATTCAACATGTCTTCAGCAACCTCAGGCAAGATTCGACCAACGGCAATGACCGGGATCGAGACTGCGCGCTTCACGATGCGCGCGAGCTCACGGAACTGCCCGACCTCAGAAGGAAGCGGACCCTTGGTGAAATCAGCAAATGGATTGTGAGCATTTCCTGACACGTGAATGGCATCAGCGCCTGCGGCTTCTGCCATGCGAGCAAACACTGCCGTTTCCTCTGGAGTCTGGCCACCTTCGAGTCCGTATTCGATGCCGTTCAGACGCACACTGATCGCGAGATCGTTGCCGACACGCAGGCGAATTGCTTTGACGATTTCGACCATGAGGCGTCCACGGTTTTCGACTGAGCCACCCCACCTGTCAGTGCGCTTGTTGTACCCAGCAGACAAGAAAGTGTTAATGAGGTATCCGTGCGCAGCATGAACTTCGACAGCGTCGACATTGGCGCGCTTCAGGCGTTCTGCTGCAATTGCAAACTGGTCGATGACCCAGAGCAAATCGTCTTCGGTTGCTTCCTTGACAGTCGGGGTCTTGCCTCGCGATGCAGTACCCAGGCGCATCAACTCGTCCATCGTGTTGTCTTGCAGCGCACTCATGTCGAGTTTGCTTTCGGGCTTTGTTGGCACAAGTAGTGGACGACCTTCTGCGGTGTCGCAGTTCGCTGTCTTGCCGTGATGGCAAATCTGAATGCACAACTTGCTGCCTGCTGCATGAATGCTGTCTGCGAGGGCTCTCACGGTGGGAATGAACTTGTCATCACTGAACGCAGGCTGATGCCACGAACAACCACCGATGGGCCAGGCAACGGCGCCCGTGCCGGTGATGATCATGCCGGTACCACCTGCTGCACGTGCCGTGTAGTGCGCAATTTCGGCTGGCGAGAAGTGGCCGTCTTCGCACAAGTTCATGTCCATTGCGGGCAAGATCACGCGGTTCGACAATTCGACGCGGCCGATGTGACCCGTGCTCAGAAGTTTTGTGAATGCCATGTCGTCCCCCACCCGTCGTGTGCCTGAACTACCAACCCTGGAAACGGGTTTCACGGCGCTCGATGAAGGACTGCACGCCCTCTTGAAAGTCGTGCGTGTGAGACGCCAATTCCTGGGCCCATGCCTCCTCGTCAAAGGCGGCACCACGATCAGAGTCAAGCGACCGATTCAGAAGCCACTTCGCCAGTCCGATGGCTTTCGTCGGACCTTGCGACAGTTTGTGTGCCCAC
>JBJTGC010000093.1:0-3235 GCA_046093725.1 Actinomycetota bacterium | reverse complement strand
TGATCATGATGATCTGCTTGCTGCCGGTCTGACGGGCGAGTAATTGTCGGGCGAGACGGAACCCGTGTTGCATGTTGGTGCCATACGCGAGGTCCCAGCTGACCTCAGGAAGTTGCTCGTGCCGCAAGATGTGGGCGGTTTCACTGAAGCCCACGAGGCCGAGGTAGTCGCGCGGAAACTGTGAACTGATCAATGAATGCAGGGCCATTGCGACCTTTTTGGCTGGCACGAAATTGCCCCGCATCGGCATGGACATCGATAGGTCGAGCATCAACACAGTCGATGAACGCGTGCTGTGTTCGGTTCGTTCAATTTCGAAGTCTTCCGGCGTCAATCGAACTGGAGTGCCACTTCCCTGCCGCGACAATGCGTTGCGGATGGTGCGCTGCAAGTCGAGGCGAAATGGGTCGCCAAATTCGTAGGGCTTGCTGTCGTAGGTGCGTTCGTGACCGCTGCCATCGGCAGCAATACGGTGCTGACCAAACTTGTCTTTGTTCAGGCGTGTGAAGAGGTCGCGTAGGGCATTGTTACCAATCGTGCGAAGACCCTTCGGTGTGAGTTCGAGACGTCCCTCGGTGCGATTGATGAGCCCGGCATCTTCCAACAACTTGGAAAGTTCGGCCAAGCGTTCAAGCGAACGAGCTGCGTCGTCCCCCAACAGGTCACGAACCCGGTCGAGGTCGGCCTCGGCCAGCGCCGACGGGTTGGTGGCATTCCGCAAGAGGTTTTCGAGCTGGTCCAACTGGCCCATCTGCTGCATGGACTGGAGGGCTTGGCCCATGTCCATCTGCTGCGACCCGTCGAAGTTGTACTCACGATTCCACCCCTGTGCCGGGTACATGGACTGCAAGTGCTGACCAAGCTGTTGCACTTGGAACTGTAAGTCCATGTCCTCGAGTAACTGCTCGGACAATTGCTGCAGCTGCGCGCGCTGTTCCGGGGTCATGGAATTCATGAGGGCCTGCATGGCCTGCATTCGTTGCGCCATGATTTCAAGCAATTCATCCAGCGACTGAGGATTCTCAGGGAAGAAATCCCCGTACTTCTCCATGAAGTCCTCGAACTGCGGATCTTCACCACGTTCCCGACGCTCAATCATCTGGTTCAACTCAGACAACATGTCCTTCATGCGCGCCATGTCTTCAGGAGTGAGCTGTTGCATATTGCCCGACAATTGGTCAACGAACTGCTGCATGAGTTGTTCTTTGAGCCGCTCAACCATCTGTTCGAACCGTTGACGTGCTTCTGCTGATTCGAAATCGTACGAGCTGAGCTCTTGCACCATGCCGGCAAGATCTTCGGGAAGCATGTCAAGGCGGAAGTTGCGTTCCATTGCTGCGTTACGTGCGTTCTCCGCTCGTCGCTCATCACCAGACGCTTCTGCCGAGGACACAGCCTGCTCAATCGCATGGCGTTCTTCGTCGACGATGTCACGCAGTTCATCCGCGATTTCGCTGTATACACCGCCAAGGTCGCCACTTTCTTGAATTTCGTCGCGACGATCTCTTATGCGACGGAGCATGTCCTGGATACCCTCGATGCGATTTCCATCGGGGTCGACCATTCCTTCGCGCATCAGGCGGCGCAACGCAGCATTCACATCTCCGTGATAGAGGACATCGTCAGTCAACTCTTTCAGCAGTGATTCAGCGTCGAGGTCGAGCCCCTTTTGAGTGCCGTCCCAACGGGAGTATGTGAAACGCAACCCCATGAACGCACGCTAGTGCCGTAGGGTGTGTGTCGCCATGCGCGTGCCCCGTACTTTTGCCTTCGTCGACATCTCCGGATTCACGAATTACACAACATCCCAAGGCGACGACGCCGCGGGACGGTTGTTGGCGTCATGGCGGAGCGTCACGCGCGACGTGGCCTCAGACACCGGAGTACGTATCGCAAAGTGGCTCGGAGACGGCTGCATGATCGTTGCGGTTGAGCAGAACGACGGCATCACCTTTGCAATGGAACTTCAACGCCGCTCTGCTGCAGCATGTGCGCCCCTCAGCATTCGCGTCGGAATCTCCACCGGACTGGCTTTGTTGTTCGAAGGTGACGACTACATCGGCACCGCAGTGAACACTGCTGCCCGCCTTTGTGATGCAGCGGAGCCTTTCGAAGTGCTCATGCCGAAAGAACAGATTGAGACTCTCCCCGAGGGCGTCACAGCGGTGGCACACGCGCCACTCTCGCTACGCGGGCTGCCCGAGGCGATTCCAGTCGTTCAGCTCACCGGAGAGCCCACTAACACTGCCCGTAACGACACGGGTGAGTTGTGGACGCGATCACCGTTCGTCGTCTGATCTGCCTCACCTTCAACAGCAAGGTCAGTGGTCACTTTGAGCGATATGTCGCGCGCGCACCGCTTGCATCTTTGTTGAGACGGCGGGACAAGTGAAGCCCTTCGAGCACGAACTCGATGGCACTAGCTACCACTGCGGGGGACTCATCGCCACCAGTGAGCGCCACGACGGGTTCACGAAGAGCAGGAATGTCAGCGAGAAGTTGTGCTTCATCGACGGACCCCATGTCTTCGCCGACATGAGCAACTGAACCTTCTTCAAATGCTGACACAACTGGAGCCATCTTGTCGTGAGGAGCGAGTTCCTTGTACACCGACAACACTGCGGCCGCCACGAGTTGCTGCAAAATCACCGCTTCGCGTCCGTCTTCGAGTGCTTCGATTTCGACTTTGCCACTTGTACTTGCTGCCAGGGCAGACAGGTCGCTGACGCGCGGAGCAACATCAGATTCACCAGCTCGAAGCGCCCTTCGTA
The DNA here is from genome assembly GCA_046093725.1 of Actinomycetota bacterium. Classification (GTDB taxonomy): domain Bacteria; phylum Actinomycetota; class Acidimicrobiia; order Acidimicrobiales; family Ilumatobacteraceae; genus UBA2093. The sequence continues at coordinate 464 of JBJTGC010000093.1, read as the reverse complement.
CTGCTGCTGCACTGAGAATTTCGTAGTTTGCAACAGACAAGCGCACGCTGACACCGCTGCGTTGGTTGATGTTGCTGCTTGCACGAGCAAGATGCGAGAAGGTCGCGATGACACGCTCCATGAAGATCGGCATTCGCACGGAGACATTTCCGATGCTCGCCGGCCGCGCTTCTTGCCGCATGATCTCGATTTCGGTGTCGACCTCGAGCGGGTAATGCGTGCGAATCTGACTACCGAATCGGTCCTTCAATGGCGTGATGATGCGACCACGATTGGTGTAGTCCTCGGGGTTCGCAGAAGCAACGAGCATGACATCGAGTGGCAAGCGCACCTTGTATCCACGAATCTGCACATCGCGTTCCTCGAGCACATTGAGAAGACCCACTTGGATTCTCTCTGCGAGGTCGGGCAACTCGTTGATTGCAAAGATGCCGCGATTGGTGCGCGGTACGAGGCCGTAGTGC
>JBJTGC010000092.1:0-4636 GCA_046093725.1 Actinomycetota bacterium | reverse complement strand
GTCTTGCGTGCACACATGGCCGTCTTCGTGCACAAGTCGAAGTTCCACTGCGGCACTTGGTTTTCCAACTGTGTTGCAGATGGTGTCGATGTCATCGTTGATGCTGGTGCCGGTGGACACGCACGCTTCAGTGCTCGTGTAGCGCGCCAGCACGTTGCAACCGAGCTTCTCTCGCATCTCGACGACCAGCTCGGAGAGATTGGGGTGCTGTTCGCAGTGCCGCGCCTCGGGGCCACCCTCACTTTGGAGTCGGTGCGTGACCACGTGAAAGCGTCTTTGGCCAGTTACAAGGCACCTGATGTGCTGGTCTGCGTGACCGAACTTCCGCTGACCTCACTCGGCAAAGTAGACAAGAAGCAACTTCAACCGCTCGCAGACAAGGAGGCAGCCGCGTGGCAGCGATAGAGGGACTCATCGACACAACGGGAAAGACGCTGTGGCAGCTTGTCGAAGAACGTGCTGCCGCCACACCGGGCAAGCGCATGGCGGTCGACGAAGCAGGTCGCACTCTCACCTACGGAGAATTCCGCGACTGGTGTCTTCGCGTTGCAGCTGGTCTTCACGACAAAGGCGTGCACGAAGACTCGCGTGTGTCATGGATTCTGCCGTCACGATTTGAATCACTCGTACTTGCGGGTGCGCTCGCACGACTCGGAGCTATCCAGAACCCGATTCTGCCGATTTATCGCACACGTGAAGTCGGATTCATCGCCAAGCAGAGCAAGTGCGAACTGATGATCGTGCCGAACGTGTTTCGCGGGTTCGAATACCCTCCAATGGCACGCGAAGCCGTTGAAGGTCTCGGTACCGAGATTCTCATCGCAGATCCTGGGCTACCAGAGGGTGACCCATCGACGCTTCCACATTTCAATCCGAAGTTTGAAGCATTGCGTTGGTTGTTCTACTCGTCGGGTACCACGGCTGATCCGAAGGGTGCAAAACATTGTGACCGCTCAATGAGTGCAGCAAACACAGGCATGCAGTGGAGCATGGAAGTCTCGCCAGATGACAAAGCAGCTGTCGTGTTCCCGATCACCCACGTTGGTGGACTTGTGTGGATGTTCAACGCCATGCAAACAGGTGTTGAGTTACTCATGGTCGAGACATTCAACGCCGAGCAAACCCCAGAGTGGCTCGGCAAGAACGGGGTCACTTGCGCCGGTGCTGGCACCGCGTTCTGGCTGATGTATCTCAACAAACAACGTCAATTGCCCAAGGGCGAGAAGTTGTTCCCTCATGTGCGCATCTTCAATGGCGGTGGCGCAGCAAAGCCCAAGCCACTTCACTACGAGATGATGGAAGCATTCGGGGCACCACTCATCAACGGCTGGGGTCTTACCGAAAGCCCCATCAACATCATGGTGCACGTTGACGATCCCGACATTAAGAAGGCCGAGACTGACGGTCGCCCATGCCCGGACGTTCTTGTGCGCACAGTCATGGATGGCAAAGACACCGCTCGTGGTGTCGAAGGAGAACTGCGTGTCAAAGGTCCGCAAGTGTGCATGGGGTATCTCGACTCGTCACTTGATGCTGATGCCTTCGATGAAGACGGCTGGTTCCGCACCGGCGACCTCGGCGTCATTGATGAAGATGGTTACGTCAGCATCACTGGCCGCCTGAAGGACATCATCATTCGTAAGGGCGAGAACATCTCTGCAAAAGAGATCGAGGATCTCCTCTACACCCATCCGGCAATCGCCGATGCTGCAGTGATCGGATTGCCAGATGACGCCAGCGGCGAGCGTGCGTGTGCCGTTGTCGTGCTGAAAGACGGTGGGTCACTTGACCTGGCCGGCATGGTGACATTCCTCAAAGGACAAAAGTTGTCCATGCACAAGGTGCCAGAACAACTCGAAATACTCGAATCTCTACCGAGAAACCCCAGTGGCAAGGTGCTGAAGAAGGACCTTCGGGTTCAATTCGGTGGCAAGGCGTAAAGGAGACACCCATGGGCAGGTTTGACAACAAGAGAATGATCATCACCGGTGCAGGTTCTGGCATCGGCAAGGCGACAGCAATCAAGTTTGCGTCAGAGGGGGCACATGTCGCATGTGTCGATCTTCGTGGTGCAGCCGAGACCGCTTCGGAAATCGGTGGCTCAGCCTTTGCGTTGGAATGCAACGTCGCCGACGCCAGCGCAGTCGAGAAGATGATTGCGAGCGCAGTCAACACTCTCGGCGGGCTTGACATTCTCGCGAACATCGCTGGTATCGGACACTTCAAGTGGAGCCACGAAGAGTCTCCGGAAGATTTTGACCGCATTCTCAGCGTCAATTTGAACGGCACGTTTTACTGCTGCCGCTACGCACTGCCTCACATGCTCGAAGCTGGTGGCGGCATCATCTTGAACACCGCATCAACTGCCGGTCTCATTGGCCAGCCGTGGAGTGCTGCGTACTGCGCGAGCAAAGGTGGCGTCGTCATGCTCACTCGGGCGATGGCGTACGAGTATCGCAACAAGAACATCAGGGTCGCTGCGGTTGCGCCTGGTGGCACAAAGACAAACATCGTCAAGTCGTTCACTGATCTGCCAAAAGATGCGGATTACTCACTCATGTCGAAGATCATGTCGCCGGTTCCGATTGCTGACCCGTCGGAAATCGCATCGGCGTTCGCATACATCGCATCAGACGACGGTCGGTTCATTACCGGATCCATTCTCACCATCGACGGTGGCATCGTCTGCTGATGTCGCCCCGTGTGATCCTGTGCGACCTTGATGGGGTCGTCTGGCTCGCTCACACGCCGATTCCCGGTTCAGTCGAAGCAATTCGTCGTGCCCGTGAGGCGGGCTGTCGCGTCTTGTTCGTCACGAACAATTCATTCTCGACGCTCGAACAGCAATACGCAGCACTCGATGCTGTTGGCATTGCAGCGCGAGGTGACGTGGTGTCGAGTGCACAGGCTGCTGCACTGTTGGTGGAACCCGACATGAAGGTGATGGTGTGCGGAGGCGAAGGATTACGAGAAGCTGTGGCTGGCCGTGGCGCACAGGTTGTTGCACCACATGTGGCTCCAGAACCTGATGACCACTTCGACGCAGTCGTCGTTGGCTTTTATCGTGAATTCACCTGGGACATCATGAGACGTGCTGCCACGGCGGTGCGACAAGGTGCGCAGCTGATTGGTGCGAACTCTGATCCCACCTACCCCACGCCGAATGGTCCTATTCCCGGGGGAGGTTCCGTGCTGGCTGCCATCGAGCGAGCATCTGAAACCTCTGCTGTTGTGGCCGGAAAACCTCATGCACCGATGGCGAACTTGGTTGCCCAGATGACCGACAATTTGCCACCAGAACACATGGTGATGATCGGAGACCGCATCGACACTGATGGCGCCTTTGCCCGCACACTCTCGTGTCGTTTCACATTGGTGCTATCAGGAAGCACATCTGCTGAAGCAGCCAGTGATGCCAACATCGTTGCAAAGGATCTCAGTGAGGCCGTTGATCAGTTACTGAGCTGACCCGACGTACGGGTCAGAGTGTCACTGAAACGGCTTATGCCCGACGATGCTGGCGCGTTCCATGATGCGAATGTCGGGCCAGTAATCACTCGCCGCGTAGTGCTGCACCGCATGGTTGTCCCAGAACGCGACGGAATCCTTCTCCCAATGGAAGCGACACTGGAATTCAAGAGTGTCCGATTGGCGACAGAGGTATTCGCGGAACTTCATTCCTTCTTCTTCATCGAGGCCATCGAAGCCGGTGCAGAAGTTGCGATTGATATACAGATAGCGACGACCAGTCACCGGATGAGTGGGTGCGACGGGGTGATGTTGAATCGGATACTCGATCCGCATCTTGGCGAGCATGTCGGGGTCTTTAATGTTCTTGCCGAATGACGGCATGAAGTCGTGCGTGGCTGTCATTGTTTCGATGCGCTCTTTCACATCGTCGGGAAGTCCGTCGTATGCCGCGTACATGTCGCAGAACAACGTGTCACCGCCAGATTCAGGAACCTGAACAGCGTGCAACACCGCACCCATCGAGGGAACCTCGCGCCATGTCACGTCGTGATGCCACAAGTTTTCATAGCCACCAACCTCAGCTGACTTCGTGAAGCGCACCAGCTCGGGCATATCACCATTTGACGCAAGGAACGGATGCAACTCCAACTCGCCAAAGCTTCGTGCAAAGTCAACGTGTTGCTGTGGTGTGAGTGGTTGATTCCGAAAGAAGATCACCTTGTAAGCGGCCAACACGCGGCGAATTTCACTGATGACAAGGTCACTCAGCGGCTTTGTGATGTCAATGTCGCCGATGATCGCACCAACCGTGGCACCAAGTGGCTTGACGGTGAAGTGTTCCCAGGTGAGCGACCGCAAGTACTCACGTTCCTTCGCCAAATGCGCGAGGGGCCCAACGTGGGCGTCTCCCACCTGCAGACGCTGATTCTTGAAACGTGCGCCCGCTTCTTCGGCTTGCCGAGATGAATTGACGATGTCGTCACGAGTCACAGCAGACACAGTGATCCCCCCTGTGGTGATGGTCTGGGGTCACACTATCCGACGCAGAACCGTGCCACTTCTGCTTTCTGACGGTCCGTCAGATAATGTCAAGCGCGCATGGACCTGCGATACACAGACTCCGAATTGGCATTCCGCGAGGAACTACGAGCATGGCTGCGCGAAG
>JBJTGC010000091.1:0-2111 GCA_046093725.1 Actinomycetota bacterium | reverse complement strand
AGGTTGCATTCCGGAAGGCAGGCTGGCGTGCGGCGTTTCCGGTCCACACCATGCGGGTGTCGATGCCGTGAGACTCCATGAACTGTTGGTACTCCGCGCGTCTGATGCCGCTGTCCCTGTTGATGATGATGGGGAACATGTGCCAGCCCGTTTCGACGCCCTCGGTGAGGCGCGGCAACGTGAAGAACTGTGGCCATTTTGCAAAGTGCGATGAGGTGATGTCGAAGTTGCGTTGACGACGTGCAAGATTGTCGTTCAACTTGTCCAGCTGCACCAGACCAAACGCAGCTGACAACTCTGACGGTTCGAAGTTCCAGCCGACTTCATCAAAGATGAAAAGATCGTCGTACTCAAGGTCGCCTTCAATTTCTGAGAAAAAGCGTGAGCCGGCAGTCTTCTGAGAACCGAAGAGTTTGATCTCAGATCGCCGACCCCACCTACGAAGCAGCAATGCTTTGTCTGCCATTGCGTCGTCGTCGAAGCACACCATGCCGCCCGTGCCGGCGGCGGTGATGATGTGGGAGAGCGCAAACGACGTGAGGCTGATGTCAGCTCGAGCGCCGGTGGGTGTACCGCGAAGGGTGAGCCCGAGGGCATCGCACGAGTCTTCGATGACCTTCAATTCGTGTCGATCTGCAATGTCACGGATGTGGTCCCAATCGGGAGCATTGCCGATGAGATTGGCCACCACAATCGCCTTGGTTCGTGGGCTGAACAACTCTTCGAGATTGAGCACAACGATTTGGAACGTGTCCGCAGTGACATCGACAAAGACGGGCACCAATCTGGCTCGGATGATCGGCTCGATATCGGTGGAGAATGTGACAGACGACGTGATGATTTCATCGCCGGGGGAGAGCCCGAGAACGTCGATAGCCAAGTACAGAGCTGATGAGCCCGAATTGCACATAATGCCGCGTTTCTTTCCGAAGAGAGCGGCCACCCGACGTTCCATGTCACGCACGTTCTTGCCGATACGCAGAGCGGTTGGCCCGCCCCGCAACACGTTGACAACTGCTTCGATTTCACGCTCGTCATGGACTGAGCCCGCGTATTCGATGCGGCGTGTACCTTGCGTCATTCGCGTCATGTCATGTCCTCCGTGGTTTTGATTGATAGGGCGTTTGCTCAAGATCGTGCACGAGGCGATCAAGAAGGCCAGCTAGTTGGTCTTTGTCGTCACGCGACCATTTATCGAGCACAGAAGTGAGGTGGCGGTCACGTACCTCGACCATTCGTTTCGCTAGCGCCGAACCGCGACTCGTGCGCGACACCAAGATCGCGCTCGCATTGTCGGGGTGCTGCACTTTGCGCACGAGGTTCACGTCTTCGAGCAGAGTCACCTGTCGACTTGTCGCGCCGGTGTCCATGTGGGCTGCGCGGGCAAGATCAGCGAGAGACATGCGATCGTCAAGCGCCAGCAACACCTCGGTTGCCTGTTGCGGAAGGTCGACGCCGCTGGCATGGGAGAGCGCCTTGTGAACCTGCTTGCTCGCACGTAGCCGCTGTAGGCGACGTAGCGAGGCAGCGATCACAGAGTGAGACGAATTGTGCCCGTGTGCCATGCCCCTCGAATCGACTGATAGTGTTGACTCAGTCAAGACTATCAGAAAGGCACCACTGTGGGAGAGCAGCGATACACCATCATCTCGTCTGACTGTCATGCCGGTGGGTCGATGGAGCAATACGCCTCCCATCTCGATCCGCAATGGAGAGACGAGTTCAACCAGTGGCAAGCGAAGTATGTGACGCCATGGCGTGATCTGACGGGCGACTCAAAGGTTCGAAATTGGGATAGCACCAGGCGCTTCGACGAGCAACAACGAGATGGCATCGTGGCCGAGATTGTGTTTCCGAATACGGTGCCACCGTTTTTCCCCACGAACTCCGTCGTCGCTCCCACGCCGACAGTGAAGAATTACGAGCGACGCCTTGCAGGTATTCGGGCCCACAACCGCTGGCAAGTGGAGTGGTTGCAGGAAGCACCGAAGCGACGCAAGGGACTTATTCAGATTTTTCTGAATGACATCGACACCGCAGTCGCAGATATTCGCGAATTCCATGCGCGGGGTATCGACGGTGGAGTGTTGTTGCCAGGAGTTGCCCCTGAC
>JBJTGC010000090.1:0-7205 GCA_046093725.1 Actinomycetota bacterium | reverse complement strand
TCACACACCTTGGCTGTGTACGCGCCTGTGAGTAAACCCACCCAGCGTCACCGTTGTCTGTTGTCCTGGCTGAAGCGTGGATGAATTCGTCAGGGGCGTTGACGGGCGTGGCAGCCCGGTCACCGTGGACTCAGCGGGAACTGTCTTCGGGGCTCCAGCAGGCAGGGTTGTTGAGGTTGTCGAAGTTGATGATGTTGTTGTGGCTTCGACGGGTGTCGAACTTGTAGTTGTTGATGCTGCAGCTGAGGCTCGAGCGGCAGCCTCGGCAGCAAGTTGAGACACGTAGTTTGTGTTGTTCAGGTCACGATCTGCCGTTGGAGGCAACACGCCCTTCACATCTGGTGGCGTCAGCTCTGGAGCCACCACGGTGACAACTTCATTAAGACCAAGATTGTTCGTTGTCTGTTGAACGGTTCCGTTCTGAACCGACACTTCCACTTGCGGCTTTGCCTGGTCGACAACCACTTGTTGTGTCTCGCCGCCCACGTTCACTTCCACCACTATCTGAGTGTCTTCGATGACGACCACAGACTGATCTGCACTCACAGTTGTAGCAAGGTTGTTGTTGGCGACAGTCAACTTCGTCGATGGGTCTGAGACCTCGATGCGATCGCGGGTGATTTTGACCGGAGCACGGTCTTTCTTGCCCTCTGTCTTCACTTCCACCATCGACGTGCCGTTCGAGATGTATGCCGATGATGTATTGGGCAACACCAGTTCAATCTCCGGCTCATCGGCGAGAAGTACGAACTCAGGAATTCGTACCACTTCTTCACATGTAGCCGTACGAATCGCCTTACCACTTAGTCCATCAACTTCTGCCGAGTCAGCTGGACTGAACGTTCCGTTCTTTGTCTTCACGGACCACTCAGTGTCGACAGAGCGAATCAAGAGAACTGTCTTGGCAACCTGGGACTTGTCACCACAGAAGGGGCACGTTGCCGACGTTCGAACATCCATTGGTGTGAGGTCCATGTCGCCTTCGCCACCGGTCCATGCACACTCGTCGGCTTTGGGGTCTTTGCCGTTGAACGAGAAGAACCACTGCTTCTCTTTCAAGTCGATGACGACATATCGCTCAGCGCCAGGCCAGTTTGAGTCGTACACCTTGATGACGGCAAGGTCGTCCTCGGGGAACTGAATGGCGTATGGCAGCACGGCATGGCCACCCTTGTCGGTGTACACACCAAGCGTGTATGCGGTACTGCCCGCTTTGAAACTGGCAGCCAGTTCATTGACGATGTCTGCCAAGGATTTCTTCGCCCAATTGTTTGTCGCTTCTTGCACTTCGGGCAGAAACTGAGTGGCAAAGGCACGAATAATTCCGTGCGTGACATCGCCTTCATTCGACAGTCTGACTGTCACCGGATCTGACTTTGCGGAGAACCGAGCAGCAGACTGCACAGCCAAGCCTTCACAGTGACCAGATGCGCGGGCTTCGTTCACCATACGCGCCCATGAAGCCGCCTCTGCCGTGGGCACACACTGTGTTGTGTTCTCATCAACACATGCCTGCGCACCGAACATTTGCACGAGATCCTCAGCATTGAACACTTCTGGCGTCGCGCGTGAGCCGAAGTTGGCGAACGAGAACCCATTCTCCTCGGGGATCATTCCTGACGAGGCATTCTCATTGACGACAGCCGTTGACCCTCCGCCACCACTGCACGCAGTGAGGGAAAGGACAATTACAGCTGCAATCGAGAGGCGAAGAGCGCGCATCAGGCACCCACGTGATTCGATGCTGAGCGGCGCTGACGAATGACGATTGACAACAGCACCAAAATGATCACGGCAATCAACAACCAGAGCCACCACGTGGAGCTCTCTGAGGACGTGCCTGAGGTAGTACTTACATCGGTCGTAACCGAACCGTTCTCCACTACCTTGACGGACGACACAGGCTCGATTGTTGATTGTTTCGTGACCTTCTTGGTGAACACCTGCGGCTCGCGATTGCCCTTGAACTTCACTCGCACGGACAGCGAGGTATTCGCCGTGTCGAATGGAATGAGGGTTCCAAAGAGCGGGTTGAGTGCTTGCCAATCTCCATCAGGCATCTGTACTTCGACCACAGAGATGTTCGGATCAGTGTTCAGTAGTTGCTGCACGGAACTGGGAGTCACAACGAGCGACGTGGCTTCTGGTAACACGATCACCGGAATTTGACCACCGGAGGAAATGATCTGGTTAACCCCTACTTCGCCAGGAGTCTCGCCACCCGGAACTGTCTCACCAAGCGGCTCAGCAGTGGGTACGGGTCCACCTTCCGGTGGAGTGGGTTCTGCAGTAGCGCCACCTGCTTGATATGCCGACACAAAGATCACTTTGTCAATTTCTGGCCGAGACGGACAATCCTTGGCAGCAATTGCAAACACATTGTCCAGTAATGGCGCAACGGTTAGTGAGAGTTGTTTCGTGCCCGTGAAGTCTGAGGTATGCACATGATCACTGAGATTTGAAAGAAACGTTTCATTTGTCACTTTCACTATTTGTGCCGTGAACCAACCCGCGTCTGGACCACAATCAATTGCAGCTAGCTCAGAGAAGTCGAACGTTGCTACTTCATTCTCCACAGATAGTTTCACCGGACCACTACTTGAAGATGTCTCGCATCCGCGGAAACAGGCAGGCCACAAAGTGGTCGCTAAGCCATGGTCTCCCGATTGCACTCGCATTCCAAGCAACCCATAACCAGAGGGCAGTTCATCAACGACTAGTGACTTGCTGTAGGAATTTTTATCTTCAAGATTCGGAATGTCTGCATCTTTGAAGAATCTAAATCCCACATTGAATGTCTCGTCGCAGTTGTGGATCACCTTGTCTTCTTCGATGATCAGGTTTTTCCATTCACATGTTGCCAAGATGGGCGTCGCCGATTCCTTCACATCGAAGCCAAAAGTGACATTGTGCTGATAATTCCCGAAGTTGTCAGGGCCAAAGTCGAACTGAGCCTGAAAAGCCACCGACATCTGAGCTTGTCCCGCAGGGAATGCAGACTTATGACTCAGTGAAATCTCGCCCGTTAGTGGAGTACACGGACTTAATGGTGATGGCCGCAGCTCATAACAAGAGTAAAAGTCAAAGTTGTCACCATAGGCGTGGAAGAAAACACGCATTAGAGCGGCGTCTTGTAAAGCCAGGCATTCACTGTTCAAGGTGAGTGTCACCTCATCAGCGGTGGTAATTGTGGAGTTCATATCCGGAGAGAGGGTTGCTTCAGGTTTGACACACTTTTCGATATCTTCACGAACGGCCGGAGGCGGTAGAGGGGGTGCAATCGGTGTGGTTGGGTTCATGACGTACAACACAGGAGCACTGGGCAGCGAAGCTATTCCTGGATTCGTAACCAAGCGTTCTGTAAGAGCAATTTCGTAGACGTAGTCGGGCTCGAAGTCGGTCGCGCGAAATGGAGTGACGTCGAGACTCGCAGTTGTTGCACCCTCTCCACTGCCGAGAGCTGGCTGGAATATCTCCTTAGTCTCTAGCCAGTTACCGGGTGCCCTGATGGCAACTTCAACATAGAACTGTCCGATTTCTTCGGCCGGACGGTCGTACTCCCAACTGAACCGCACCGTCGGTTTTCCATCATCTGCAGTTGCGCGAGTGATCTGCAGATTCAGCGGCGTCTTCATCTCGGGACGAACTGTTGACGAATCTGCGTTCTCGTTGTTTGCTGTTGGCTCAACCGGCGTATTCGATTCAACGGTGGTCGTCGATTCAACAGTCGTGGTGGACTCAACGGTCGTAGTCGATTCGACCGTGGTGGTGGACTCAATTGTGGTGGTTGACTCAACAGTCGTCGTCGACTCGCCAGTAGGAGCCCCTTGCGTAATGTTCTGCTCGGCCTCATTGCGCTGTGCAGAGAACGTGTAGACGACTGCAGGCTCGGCACCGGCTGACGCGGCCGGTGCTGTTGGCCCGAACGCGCGAATGGGGCGAAGTCTCTCGGGAGAATTCAGTTCTGCGCCAATTTTTCCTGAATCGATGCCATTCTCGAAAATTGCAATAGCAACGTGAGCCGACGGACTGTACAACTCACTTTGAGGATCGTTGTTTGACTCAGATGACGTCAAGTACGTGTTGCCCTTGACGAGTTTGGCCACGTTGTTGGGTTTTCTACCAAAGTACGTGGCTAACTGGAACATCTCCTCGTATGAAGGCACATACCACCCTTGGTTAGAGACTTTGTTGAATTCCTGCACCGCGAGAACCATCTCGCTCTTTGGACATGTGGCAGTAATGAGTTCAGTGTTCGCTTTGCCAGTTCCAATGGCATCGCTTGTGTTGATATCAGGGGTGCAGTCAAATTTCACCTTCGGGTCCGCAGCAGGTCCATTCCAATTTGATGGCGCCGCTTCGAGGTATTTGCCCCATGGTTGCTCAGAGGGCGCAACATAGAACACCACTCCTCCGCCTGGCCCGGTATCCCCGGCTACACATTCGCCGCCGGTTGCACACGTTTGTGGTTGATTCGTTGTCGGCGTCGTTGTCTTTCGAGTTGCGGAAATCGTCAACTCTTCTTCGATGAATTCTGTCTCGTTCTTGTTTCCGATACTCAAGACATAGGTCTTAGTCTCACCATCTGGAACAGAAATGTTGGGAAGTACTCCAACTCCGTTCTCAACAGACACGTAGAAGGTGCGCATGTTTGGGTCGCTGACTGCAAGGCCAAAGACACCGGCCCAGTCACAAAGTGCGACCGAGAGATTGCCATCTGTCGCTAGCGATGTGTTCTCTGAATCAATGCACAACTCGGGAAGATCGCCTCCAACGACAGCGTTACGAGTGCGACCCTCAGAGTCGGTCGAGCCTCCACAGGCTGCAAGAACAATCATGAGTGAAGCAAGAAGGCCACACGCGGGCTTAAATGAACGGAACATGGTGTTGGTACTACTTTCTGACGAATTTGAGTATCAGGTTGATGATGAAGAGAATGAAAATGAGGACTAGTGCAAGCAGCAGAATCATCAGGTAGTTCGTCGAATTCTTTTTAGACGAACCATCTTGCCCCGAGGGGCCTGCCGGAGATGTTGGGATGACATTCGGCGAACCAGATGACACCACTTCTTGACTGCTGACATTCTCAACACCGCTCTTGTCGACGGTGCGTACATACAATTTCGTGCCCTCGCCTACTGTTACACGAGTTGCCTGTCCGCCCACAATGGGAAGCCACTGTTCGCCATCCAAGCTCAGTGCGACCGACGCACTTGTCGCAGGGTCTGACGTGACAGTGACACTCACAGACTTCGTACCCTCCGGCACCACGATCGGCGCTGAGGTTGAAGCAGCCGTATTGACGATGACCGGATATGAAGGCTCTGCCTGAGGTATTTCGATTTTTGACACATCATCGACTATCGGCTCGAAAACTGACAACTGATGACTTGATACGCCTTCGATGCACTCATCAGACTCGGACAAGAGCACACCTGCTACAAGGTCAGATTCCAACATCGTGATAGCGGTCTCGCGCACGTCAGTAACGAAGCCGTACTTGGGTGAATAATGCGAAGTTCTAGATAGTTCTGTTGACCACTGTGATGTCGGAACATGAAGGAGACCACGAGCAACCTTGAAGAGCGGTGAGATATTCGCGGGTGTCGTCCATGTGTTGGCGGTGCACTTTGGCAAAGTCACACTGACAGTTCCATCAACTTTGTTGATGCGATAATTCGAGTCAGGCGCAACTGGCCCACATTTTGTGTGACAGCCAAGGAATGCCCACGAATTGTTCACGAGTTCGCCAGACATTGTGAGCGAGACTCGCTGCCAACCGGCCGGGATGGACTTGAGATTGACTTTCCCTTCGGCCCCTTCAATTCTCGATGCGTCTCCGTCCCATGTCACGTGCGTCACCGCCAAGTTTGGTGTTGCCGAACACGGGAAGGTGAGGGTTGAGTCCTCAAGCGTCAAGTCAGACAACGAACATGTTGGGACAACAACTGTCTGCCCTTCTTTCACTTCGAATTCAAATGAACCCTGAGGGTTCATATCTGCTTGTGGCCCATTAGCCCTCTCCACCACGACCCATCGCGTGTACGTGAGTCGATATGAGTCGGCTGGAAGCACTTGTTGGAGAGTGGTCGGCGATAGCTCCCTGATTTCGTGTTCGGTTCCCCATTCCACGAAATGCTTCTGGCCTGACACCACAATGTCATAGAAGACCTTCACCGTGTTCGACAGAGATGTCGGAATATCGCAGCCCTGCTCGAGCACCACCTGCACGGGTGCATCAGTGGTGAGTTCAGCACCAAGAATCTGCGGCACCACATCGGAATCGCGACACGCGGTGGCCACTGCATCAATGTCATCCGTCGGAGCGACAGGCGCCGCCACAGACGGATCGGGGCACAAACTGCCGGAGAAGGTCGCACCCGTCAATGTCGCACCCTTAAATTCTGCATTTCTGCAGTTCGCATTAGTGAAATCAGCACCACTGAGATTTGCGTACGTGAAATCTGCACGAGAGACGTTTGCAAGTCGAAATGAGAGATTTGACAAGTCACGTCGACTGAAATCAGCACGGCTCACGTTTGCACACTCAAAGGTCGTCGGAAGATCACCAGTTGTGTAGTCGCCGCCAGGATTATCAATGATCTCGTCTTGCGATACCCCGCATGTGATGTCGTCGACTGAGCCTGTTGTGTTTGTCGTGGGCTCTTCAGCTATAGCCGTCTTGCGTACGGACAGCGAAGTAATCGCCGGCTTCACTTCTGGAAGCGCATAGACGGGCCAAATAGCCAAGGGTGTGGTGCGCGGTGTGTACAACCGTGACCAGTTGGGATAGAGCATGAAGTCAATTGACGTTACGTATCGATTGACTTCACTCTCTCTGACGTCTTCAAAGCCCAGAATGGGCATGTTGCTCGCAACGGGTCGCGAGTAACCGTTTGATTCAGTAGCACGCGGGTCAAAACCTTCGATGCCCTGCAAGTTCTTCGCGGCAAGTGCAAGTTCTTCGCGCGTCGGTAGATAGAGGCAACATGCCTGATCTTCAAGTGCTTTGATGATGGGCGAGCTTCCCTTACATGCTTCCGAAATAATCTGGGTGTTGGCGATTCCCTTTCCAATTCCATCTGCAGTGCCACTGATGACAACGTCATTGCAACCAAACTCAACTCTTCCACCAAGCTGCGGGGTCATGACTAGATAAGAACCCCAAGGTTGTGGAGTGTCTGCAACATAAAAGACACGACCAC
>JBJTGC010000089.1:0-16533 GCA_046093725.1 Actinomycetota bacterium | reverse complement strand
TTGCCGAAGCGAATGGAAAGGGGCACTACAACGATGCCCAGGCGGTCGCACACGTCCTGGGGAAGGTCGCAGGCGCTGTCGGTGACTATTCGAATTGTCATGGTGCGCCAACCGTACTCTCTTCGATTGCTTGCTCGCGTCGTTGGCGGCGCCAATGGGCGAACCACCACGCACCCACCAGCAACAACGCGGACAACCCGACCAACTGTCCGATACCAGCGATGGCATTCACGTTTGCGGTGATGGTCACCGGCGACACGACTCGCGCACGACCCGTGGGGGTGGTGACTCGAATGGTGACCGGGAATGTGCCGCTTGATCGGGCTTCAACCGGAATGGTGACGTCGGTGCTGGACGATGCCGGAAGTTCGACGATTTGTGACGCTTGCGGAAGTATCAACTTGGCACTCGCGACAGTGAGCCGCACGGTCAGCGGCACGTCGGCCGAGTTTCGCAAGATGATGCGAATGGTGCTACGTCGATCGGTGAGTGTGACTGAGTCGAGTTCCGGTAGTGACACTGCTTGTCGAATGGCGTTGAACTGTTGCTTCAGTCCGTCGATGTTCTCGTCGGCACCGCCCGGCGCCAATGCTCCGCGCGAGGCAACAATTGCCAATTGACGATCCCATGAGATAAGTCGCGCATCGTTAGCTGGCAACATTGAGCCAACGGTGGTGCGCTCAACGTTGAGTGAATAGATGGCTGCACCGATACCGGTGACAGATACCACCGATCGTGGCGCAAGTGACATTGTCGGCGCATTCGCATCAACGCTTGGAACACTCGACAAGTCGACCAATTGCAATGCAGACGTTCCACGAATGGCGTCGAGGAAACTGGACGTGACAAGTGGTCGAGGCACCAACCCAGTTGGTGGTGCAATGACCAGATGAATGTCGTCCGGTGAATAACCGGCGCGCAACAAGTCAGCGCGCTCCATCAACAGTTCAGCTGCGAGTCGAATACCTCGCCGTGTCGGATCAGTGACGTTGTCATCAAACAGAACATCGGTCTTGTCGAGTGCGGTGTACACACCAAGGTTTGAACCGTTGGGCAATGCGACACGCGCAACGACACCGTTTGGTGTGGTGCGCGCAAGTCCTGCCGAGAGTTGGGGATACAACAACACACTGCGCACTCCAAGGTCAGGCAGTAGCAGAGCTCCACGGTCATCGAGAATGTTTGCTTCGGGGTACACAGAGCGCTGCAGTTTCGCCGCGGGAACATTGGCGCCGATGACATCTTCGGCAAGTCGCCACTGTCTTGTGAACTCGCTATCTAAGCCTTCGACGACGGCCGTGCTTGGTGGCAACCGCATATATGTGGTCGAGAGAATCGGCCGTTGGGCAAGGGCAGAACTGAGATCGCTGAGAGTCAATAGATCACTTGCATTTGCGGACTCAGCCATACCTTCAATCAGTTCGGCGGGAAGCGTGAGTGACAATGGCACTTTGTTTCGGACCACGATCTGGGTGAGACGCTCCATGGCAGTGCGTTGTGCATCTGAGATGACGGGGGAGCCGTCTGGTCCGTGAGCAGCGTCTGGCAAATAGTTGATGAGATATGACGCCTTCACTTTGTTCAGCGCATCGTCGGGGTTCGGTCGATGAACAAATGTCATCGTGCTGCCGAGGTCACGGTCGTCAGACATGATGCTGAATGTGATGGGGTAGACCCCAGGCTGAATGAGGTCGAGTGCATTCGCTGCTGGCTTCGTGGTTTGAATAGGCACAACAACGACAAGTCGATTCAACGAATCGCGCGGCAACAAAAAGTAGTCGAAGGTGACTTCGTCGATGATGCGCACAGCGACGCTCTCATCGGCAACCAACTGCAACGACTCACGTGATGCCACCGGGTTGTGCAACTGAACTTTCAACTGCGCGTCAAACGGAATGTTCGCCAGAGCACTTGTTTGGAAAACAAAAGTCGCACGCGCAGTCGTGATGGTGAATGGCTGTTCCGCCACGCGCAATGTGCCGGTGGTCTTCGCTTGCACTCGTGTGCTGCTAGCAAACGGCATGGTGGCGAGTGCAAGAGTCGCACATACCGTCAACTTCAGAGCGCGTGTGCGTCGAGGGCCTCGCATGGACAACATCAGTACCCAGCCTGTACGTCTCGTTGCATCACTGACAACCCGTTTGGCAGGCGACGGAACCCGAATTTGGCATACAGACCAAGCGCGGCGTGGTTATCGGTCTCAGTGTTCACGACGACCTGAGAGCAACGATGGCGACGCAACCAGCGGTATGCCACCGCCATCAGCGCGGTTCCACTTCCTCGCCGTTGATGATCAGGTGCGACGGCGAGTCGTTGTACATATCCGATGCCACGAGTGTGGCCGACAATCACGAACCCATGCGGTCGGCTGTTTCCCACCGTGAACACAGCAGACACATGTGTGGCACGTACTGCTTCACGAAGAGAGACAGCATCAAGTGACCACTCATCACCGAATGAACGCCGGTCGATGTCCTCCAGTCGTTTCGCAGTGCTCGGGAAGAGTCGTCGCCCGACTGTGACTGCGGAGCGAATGCCAAGGTCACTCGGCGGCTGTTCGACAATGGCGTCATCAATCACCACACTCAGTAAGTCGAGTTCTTGGCAGGAAGCAAAGCCCGCCTGCGCCAAGCGCGACGCATTGGCTGGTGCAACTGCGGTGGTGCGAACTGACCGGTAACCGACTGTCGACAGCTCGCGCATCCAGTCTGCGATGACATCGGGGTGCGGAAGTGCAGAGCCCTCGTCGTGTGCCCCAGAGAGAACAAGGTGTGCCATGTCGTTTCGATGCGGCCACGGTCGTACGCGCACCGTCACGGATCCGGTCCACAGCACACCTGAGCGACGCGAAAGAACGGTCGAAGCCACGGGCGAACGGTAGCGTCGATGTTGGTCCAGCACGATTGAAGTCTCGTCCCGACCTATTTGTCGCATGATTCCCGCCCGCTTCACACCAATCCTCGATGAGATGGAGCCATTGGCCCGTCGTTTCCGCGACGCGGGCCATCGCCTGTTTCTCGTGGGCGGAACGGTGCGAGATCTGCTCATGTCAGGTGACTCGGCCGACGCAGTGGACCCGACCAACATCGACTTCGACGCCACAACCACTGCTCGGCCAGACGAGATCAAGCGCATTGTCGGCGACATCGCAGATGCACTGTGGACCCAAGGCGAACGCTTCGGCACGATCGGTCTCGATGTGCGTGGTCGCAAGTACGAAATCACGACACATCGCGCTGAGGCCTATTCCCCCGACTCGCGCAAACCTGAGGTGGCTTTTGCTGATGCCATAGAAACTGACTTGTCGCGTCGGGACTTCACCATCAATGCAATGGCACTTGAAGTCACGAGTGACCAACCAGAGTTAGTCGACCCATTTGGGGGCATGGTCGATTTGGTGTCGCGCGTGTTGCGCACGCCACTGTCGCCCGAAGAAAGTTTCAACGATGATCCGCTGCGCATGATGCGAGCGGCTCGGTTCATTTCACAACTGCAAGTCACACCAGACGATGCGCTGGTGAAAGCGGTGCGTGCGATGCACAAGCGACTCGAGATTGTGTCAATGGAACGAATTCGTAACGAGCTCGATCGCCTGATGATCACTGACAGTCCAAGTGCTGGCTTGTGGTTTTTGGTCGACACCGGTCTCGCAGACGTGTTCCTTCCAGAGTTGCGCCTGATGCGTGTGGAACAAGATCCGATCCACCGTCACAAGGACGTGCTCACACACACCATCGCAGTCATCGAGAACGTGCGCAAGGGAGCAGCTCCTGATTTTGATTTTCGTCAAACACGACTTGCAGCGTTGTTCCATGACATTGGAAAGCCGCGCACCAAGTCCATCAAAGATGGCAAAGGTGTCACGTTCCATCATCATGAAGTAGTTGGTGCACGCATGACACGTGACCGTCTGCGAGCGCTGAAGTATCCGAACGAAGATGTTGAAGCGATCACCGAGTTGGTTGCACTGCATTTGCGTTTTCACACCTACCAAATGGGTTGGACCGATAGCGCCGTGCGGCGTTACGTGCGCGACGCCGGTCCGTTGTTGTCTGAGTTGAACGTGTTGACTCGATGCGACTGCACGACGCGTAACGAAAAGAAGGCTGCAGCTTTGTCACGCCGAATGGACGAGCTGGAGATGCGCATCGCCGAATTGGCCGAGCGTGAGGAACTCGCATCACTGCGTCCGGAATTGGATGGTGCGACGGTCATGGAGATCCTCGAGCTCACCCCAGGCCCTGCAGTTGGTGCAGCGCTCGAGTTTTTGATGGACATTCGCCTCGAAGAAGGTCTTGTCGGTGATGCCGAAATTCGACGTCGCCTGCACGAATGGTGGGCAGAGAACAAAGACCGCGTCTCTGACTTGCGCCGCACTCCGCGACGTCGCCTCAACTGACCGCGTTCGTTACGAACCGAGTTTGTGGGCGCGCAGCACGAGCGTGCTTGGCACTACGGCACGGGGCTCACGAACCGACGACAACTCATGCATCGCGTTGATGGCAAAGTTCGCTCGTTGTAGCGACATGACCAGGTCACCAATGCCAGGCGACTTCGACCCGTACTTGTGTTTGGCAGTGGGATCAGAACCCTCGAAAATGTCCGCAGCCGGATGTGTGAGCGCCAATACGAATGACGCTTCGGTTTTCAGCAAACGGTGGACCTGGCGAAACAATCGCGCGATGTCGTGAGTGCGTGACACTTGATGCACGCAGACCACCAAATCAAAAAGTGAGCTGGTGGCAAACCCAAGGTCTGCAAGTTCGTTGCGATGACACTCAACCTTTACTTCGGACTTCTCTGCGGCCTGGCGAACTTTGGCGATGTGCGTGTCAGACGGGTCAACAGCAATCGTGCGAGCGCCACGTAGGGCGAGTGCCACGCTGTTCGGTGTTGGGCCGTACACGCCGAGTTCCATGACGCGTTTTCCGCGCACGTCACCGCACAACCGAAGTTCGCCGTCGGAACTGACATCGGTTCCGTACGACACTTCGGGTCCGGGCATGACCGCTCGTAACAGACCGCCTGTGGGATCTGACATGTCTCTACTGTACGACGAATCTCGACCCAACGGTTATTCTTCGCGTACATGACGTTCAGTGCCAGCATGTTGCGCGGAGCCAACGGTGTCGTTGACCACCGTCTAGCGCGCCGGGCGCTGATCAACGAGGTGAAGCGCGGTCGCATTTCGAAAGATTCTGTGTGTGATGCGCATCCGGAACTAATTCGTGCAGCTCGGCACCTCGGCGAGGAAACATCGACGCCATGTCCGATCTGTGAAGAAGCGAATGTGGTGTTGCTCACCTACGTGTTCGGTCATGGGTTACCAAAGCACGGTCGCTGCATTACGAAGCGCAGTGAAATCACATCGCTGCAGAAGTCGCCACATGACTACGCGGCATATGTGGTGGAAGCGTGCCCGTCGTGTTCGTGGCACCACTTGTTGCGTGTACTTCCTGTTACGGGTCGTCGTCCGGCACAACGCCGCGGCGCAACGTCTTCCTGATGCAACTACCTCGTTGACCGTGGTCAGTCGACGAGCACGTGTGGGTAGTGCGTGCGACACGAGAAACACCACATCTCGATGTCGTCTTCCACCGTCTGTGACGGCTTTGTCTCCCAATCCTCTGGCACCACATACATGCGGTGCACCGCCGTGACGTGTTCATCCGTGGCGCCGCAACTGTGACAGGAGCCTTTGTCGGCACTGGTCACGTCGGTCATATGGCTCAATCTACGGTGCGTGTGCCGTGCGGGTTTCAACCCCGACAGTGCTGAAACGCCCTGTGTGAGATGCCCTGATACATCCCTGTGGCACCTTGGCGACGTGCCGATACGCTTCGCCCGTCATATTCACCCTGCCCCTACGGGGGCCCCGGGCACACACTCGGGTCCGAAGGGAGGTCACACGCAATGCGTGCTTACGAACTAATGGTCATTCTCAGCGGCAAGCTCGATGAGAACAATGCGCATGGTTGGTTGAAGTCCATCACCACCAATGTCTCTGCTGTCGGCGGAAAAGTGCATGGCAATCCCGACTGGTGGGGCAAGCGTCGTCTCGCGTATCCCATCAAGAAGCAAGACGATGGCTACTACGCCATCTTCAACATCGTCGCTCCTGCTGGTGCACTCGACGAAGTCGAGCGTGGCTTCCGCATCTCCGACGACGTGTTGCGTCACAAACTGCTCCGTCTACCCGATTCCGAAGCTGCACGTCGCGGCTTGGTGTCGGCAGCCTGAACGGTTGCATCGGCAACTAGCCCGCAGAACTCATATCTAGGAGCATCACCTGGCAGACAACACCATCACAGTCGTCGGGAACCTCACTCGCGATCCAGAACTTCGCTTCACCACTGGTGGACGCGGCGTGGCCTCATTCGGCATTGCCGTCGGTCGCCGCTACCAGGTGAACGGCGAATGGCAAGAACAAACGTCGTACTTCAACATCACTGCTTGGGGAACACTTGGCGAAAACGCTGCAGCAACTCTCACCAAGGGTTCACGCGTCATCGTCACGGGTCGTCTCGAACAGCGTGAATACACCAACCGCGACGGTGACAAGCGCACCGCAATTGAAATCGTTGCCGATGAACTCGGACCGAGCTTGCGTTGGGCAACCGCGCAAGTCGAGCGCACACCACGCGATGGTGGCGGTAACGGCGGTGGCGGACGCTCAGGTGGTGGCGGAAGCCAGCCCGAGCCGTTCTACGCAGGCGACGAAGAGCCTTTCTGAGGCTCGAACATCAGTATCGATAACCATTTCATTTAGAGGCACACACTCATGACAAGTAAGAAGAACAAAGCACGGCTCGCGAAAGAATCGAACCGTCGCATCAAGAAGAAGTCCAACCCGTTCTCAGGTGACAAGCCCGACTTCATCGACTACAAAGACATCAACCTGCTGCAGCGGTTTATGACCGACCGGTCAAAGATCCGCGGTCGCCGCCTCAGCGGTGCCGACCAGCAACAGCAGCGTGAAATCACCAACGCCATCAAGAACGCACGCGAGATGGCCTTGTTGCCGTACACCAAGCGCGTCACAAGCACGCGTGCACCGCGTGGTGAGCGTCGCGACGATGACGCCGGTGAGACCAACGAGCAGAGCATCGAGGCGAAGTACGCCGACATGGCAGAGTCGACTCTCGACGAGGGCATGAGCCCCGAGGTCGAGACCGCAGAGACAGTGGAGGCCTGATCATGAAAGTCGTTCTTCGTTCAGACATCGCCGGCGTTGGTCGCCGTGGCGACATCGTCGATGTAGCCGATGGTCACGCACGCAACTACTTGTTGCCCCGTGGCATGGCCTTTGCGGCCACTTCGGGCGCGGTCAACCAGGCCAATGCCATGCGCAAGGCTCGCGATCTTCGTGAGACGGCCGACCGTGAGGCTGCACAAACCATCGCCGGTCAGTTGAAGGATCGCACCATCACCATCACCGCTAAGGCTGGTGCTGAGGGTCGACTCTTCGGTTCAGTCACCGCTGCCGACATCGCCGACGCACTGTCGAGCCAGGCCGGTATCGAGGTCGACCGCAAGAAGGTGGTGTCTCAGCCGATTCGAGCGGTCGGCGCGCACAATGCCATCTTGCGTCTCCACGCCGACGTTGAGTGCAACATCGCTCTCAATGTCGTTGCTGGCTGAGGTGAACAGCTTTCTCCACAGGCCATCCACAGGCTGTAAGGGCTATACACAGCCCTATTCACAAGGAATTCCCAGGGTTACACCCCTAGCGGTCCACAGGCAAAAACAGGCAGGGTAAGACAGCCCATGTCCACCACTGAATCTCCTCGACGCGCGCGTTCATCCACGAGCGGAGCACCGGCACGCAATGACCTGCGCGTACCCCCGCACAACGTCGACGCCGAGAAGTCACTCATTGGTGCAATGTTCTTGTCCGACGAGGCCATTGGTGTCGCTGTTGAACGCAACCTGCTGGCAGACGAGTTCTACAAGCCGGCGCACCAACACATCTTCGATGCAGTGCGCGCTTTGGTGTCGTCGTCTGAAGCAGTCGACCCTGTCACTGTTGGCGACGAATTGCGTCGTGCAGGTTTGCTCGATGAAATCGGCGGTCTCGACTATTTGGTTGAGTTGCAGAACGCCACACCCTCGGTCAGCAGCGCCGAACGGTACGTGAAGATCGTTCAAGACACTGCAACGCTGCGCAAGCTCATTCGCACCGCAAGCGAAATTGCCGACATCGCATATAGCGAACCCTCCGACATTCCGTCTGCGCTCGATGCAGCCGAGTCGAGAGTGTTTGCCATTGCTGAAGACAAAGTGGCCGACACCATCAAGCGCGTGAGCGAACTCACCGATGACGTCACTGAAATTCTCGAAGCGCGCTACGACAACAAGAACCCCATCACTGGTCTGCCAACCGGCTATCACGACCTCGACGAATTGCTGTCGGGTCTGCAACCCGGAACCTTGAACATTGTCGGCGCTCGACCTGCAATGGGTAAGTCGGCATTCGCACTCGGTGCAGCAGTCAATGCGGCGAAGAAAACAAACCGTCCTGTGTTGTTCTTCTCATTGGAAATGTCGGCAACCGAACTGACCCAAAGAATTCTGTCTGCTGAAGCAATGGTCGAATCTGATCGTTTGCGTACGGGTCGACTGCAAGACAGTGACTGGACGAAATTGTCTAACGCCGTCAACCGCCTCGACATTCCGCTGTACATCGACGACAACTCACAGGTCACCGTCATGCAGATTCGTCAGAAAATTCGTCGCGTCACACAGCGTGAAGGACTTCCTGTGCTCGTCGTCATCGACTACTTGCAACTCATGGGCGGCAACAGCAATTTCGAGACGCGTCAATTGGAAGTCAGTGAGATCAGCCGAAACTTGAAGTTGTTGGCGCGTGAGTTCGGCATTCCCGTCATGGCTCTTAGTCAGTTGTCACGTCAGTTGGAAACGCGCCAGGACAAACGTCCTCAGTTGGCTGACTTGCGTGAATCTGGTGCACTTGAACAAGACGCCGACGTCGTCATGTTCATCTACCGCGAAGAAGTGCATAACCCTGAGAACCTCAACGCGCGTGGGTGGGCCGACATCATCGTGCAGAAGCACCGCTCTGGTCCCATCGGTACAAGAAAACTCGTTTTCCAAGGGCCGTACACCAAGTTCGACAACGCCGCCCGCGAGATGTAACCACGCCGTTAGGCTCAGCTCTCGTGACGCACACGCCCGAGCTCGGCACGCTGGCAGTCGTCGTACCTGCACTCAACGAAGAGTCAGCGATTGCTGAGTTCATTCGCGAAGCAGAGGCGCAACTTCTTCCCATTGGTGGGCTCACGCGCCTCACACTCGTCGTGGTAGACGATGGATCCACCGACTCAACTGCCGATGTGGTGAAGGACTTGGCTGCGAAGTATCACAGCGACACATTCCGCATTGAACTTGTTCGCTTCACGCGCAACTTTGGCAAAGACGCGGCGGTGTATGCGGGTGTGCAACGCGCTGTTGAGTTGGCGGCGCACATTGGCGTGATGGATGCTGACCTACAACACCCGATGCATGTCATGGCTCGCATGGCCAAGATCGCCATCAGTGGCGAAGACCATGTCGTTGGTGTGATGACGTTTCCAAAACAGAAGCCGTGGTATTCGGCATTCAAGAAGTTGCTGCACACTCTGCGAGAGGTTGCAAGTGACGGGGCGACCGAGCCACAGGGCGTTGGTGATTTCCGGGTTTTCTCGCGTCGAATAGCTCTTGAATTTCTGGAACTACGCGAGCGCGCACGTTTCACTCGTGGCATGTTCTCGTACTTGGGCCATCCGGCAACGTTCGTGCACTTTGAAGTAGAGCCACGCCGCGGTGGCAACGGCACTCGGTGGCCGCTCTACAAACTCATCTCATCTGCCATCACAGCTCTTGCTTCCCAGGGAACTGGTCTCCTTGCACGTCTTGTGACGTGGTCGGCGGTGTTGATGGTTGCCTCGTTCATCATCGCAGTGGTTGCTGCTGTGTTCATGCTGGTGTCCGGTGACTTATCTGGGCCGATGTTGCTGCTTGTGGTGTTGGTCGGTCTGCAGGCAGTGCATCTGCTGTTCTCCATTTTCATTGCATCTCACGCCACGTTCACTCTGCGGGAGACTCAGCAGCGTCCCGCGTACATTGTGCGTGAAACCCTCACCAACGACGACTGAACTCGTTCGAGCAACCAGAGAACAGCCACAATGGAGGGATGTTCCTCGGCGAAAACCTCATCACATGGTTGGTGCTGGCCCTCGGCGGGGCATTGGCCGTCGGTAACGTGCTCGCTTTGGTGAAGCCACCAACCGAGCAACAAGACACCGAGAACCTCACCAAGGCCCCGGTCGCGCGCACAGTTGTGATGGCCACGATCGGCGCCATCGCGGCCATCTGGGCGTTCGTCAGTTTGGTCGCGGGCTAGGGTTCGCACTCGTGATCTTGTCGGACAGAGACCTACGAGCCGAGTTGTCGGCTGGTCGCATCATCATTGAGCCATTCGATGAAAGGTGCGTGCAACCCTCCTCCATCGATGTGAAGGTGTCGAACCTGTTCCGTGTGTTCCGCAATCACACGGCAGGCATCATCGACGTGAAGAAGGACATGACCGATCTCACTGAGATGGTCGAGATTCCGATGGACGGCGTGTTCATGTTGCATCCCGGGGAATTCGTATTGGGCTCGACGCTCGAACGTGTTGCGGTGCCCCACGACCTCGTGGCGCGCATTGAAGGCAAGAGCTCGCTAGGTCGGTTGGGTCTACTTATTCACTCAACTGCCGGGTTTATCGACGCGGGCTTTGACGGTCATGTGACCCTCGAGCTGGCAAATGTCGCCAACCTTCCGATCACGCTGTACCCAGGTATGAAGATTGGCCAGATCTCATTCATGAAGATGACGTCACCGGCGGAGAACCCGTACGGCCAAGGTGCGCGCGGCTCGAAGTATCAAGGTCAGCGTGGCCCGACGCCGAGTCGCTACTTCGAGAACTTCAACCAGTAATTCCGAGGTTCAGTGGTGTGGGCCACTGTGAATGCCCATGGACGGAATTCAGCAGGCGCTCCTCGAAATTTCTTGATGTCGCGAACGAGATGCACCATGGTTTCACCGAGCACATCATCTGGTGAGAGTGCACCAAGACGGGCGATGTAGGACCGCAAGTCGCCGCCAAGCATGTCGTATGCGTCAGCCCAGGCAGAATCACTACCTCGACGCATGGCATCGAGTAATTCACCATTGAACTGTGAACGCACCGGCGACACCGTACAGACAACTTGTTGGGAATTTTGGTCGGGCAACTGGAGCGGGTGACGGGAATTGAACCCTTATCTTCAGCTTGGGAAGCTGAAGTTCTGCCATTGAACTACACATCCCCATCATTCCTCGGCAACAATGTTGACGTGGAAATCTTTGAAACTCCGCTTCCAGGCATCGGTGTCCGATACGAATTCAATACTGAGATCGGACGACGGGTTGGTGTCTTGGTCCATCGTGATGGGCATCGCGACATGCTCGTGTACTGCGAGGATGAAGCCGATTCCTGTAGCGAGACAGTCCGCCTGTCCTTGGCCGAGTCGGCATCTCTCGTTGAACTACTTGGCGGTACGAAGATCACCGAACGACTCTCGGACCTTCGGCACGAAGTTCAGGGTCTATCAATTGAGTGGGTGTCTCTCGACGTTCAATCCCCGCTAGCAGGGAAGACGATCGGCGACGGCAAGATTCGTACTGCCAGTGGTGCATCTGTCGTAGCCGTACTACGCGGTAGTGATTCGTTTCCAGGACCCGGGCCAGAGTTCACTCTCCAAGCGGGTGACACTGCTCTTGTCATTGGCAGCGTTGAGGGTGTCGCTATAGCCCACAAGATCATCCTCGGTTGATGGAAATTGACATCGCGCTCCTCGAACTAGGGGCGATGATGATTGTTCTAGCGACTCTTGGTCGCCTCGCTTACAGGTTTGGCCTACCTGCCGTCCCCTTTTATCTCGTCGCTGGTCTTTTCTTCGGAGACGGAGGTTTCATTCCGGTTGAGGAAGCGCGTGCCTTTATCGACATCGGAGCGTCGCTCGGTGTCATCTTTCTTCTCTTCATGCTCGGGCTCGAATACACCCCACAGGATTTGCGTCAGAGTCTTGTGGCCAACCGTGCGTCGCATGCTGTTGACCTAGTAGCTAACGCCACGCCGGGTTTCATTGCCGGCCTTCTTCTTGGTTGGGGTCCACTCGGTGCGACGATGCTTGCAGGTATTACGTACATATCTTCGTCGGGAGTCATCGCGAAGTTGCTTGTCGACCTCGGACGGCTCGGTAACAGAGAGACTTCGGGGATTCTTTCCACGCTCGTCATTGAAGATCTTGTGATGGCGGTTTTTTTGCCGGTAGTTGCCGTTTTGTTGGCAGGTGAGTCTGCAGTTGCTGGCGTCGTTTCAGGCCTGGTTGCACTCGTCATCGTGAGCGGCGTCATTGCTTTGCCTGCACGCGTTGGTCACCGTGCATCCGGATTTGTCGATGCTGAATCAGGAGAGATACTTCTCGTCTCGCTCCTCGGAATTGCGCTTCTTGTTGCGGGAATTGCGGAGCATTTTCATGTCTCATACGCAATTGGTGCGTTCCTTGTAGGAATTGTGTTGTCAGGTCAAGTTGCCGAACGTGCTCGTACTTTGCTCGAGCCCCTGCGTGACTCGTTTGCCGCGCTGTTCTTTGTGTCGTTCGGACTTACCGTTGACCCAGCGTCGTTGGTGGATGGTCTGCCAATCGCCATCGCGTTGGCAGCAGTCGGCGCGGCGACGAAATTTGGGTCTGGCTATTGGGGGGCGCGACACGCGGGTTCCACGCCGCGCGGCGCCCGACGAGCTGGGGTCACACTCATCCCGCGTGGCGAATTTTCAATCGTTCTCGCCGGCATTGCCATCGCTGGCGGCGTCGACAGTGATCTCGGTCCAATCACGGTTGCGTATGTGTTGTTTCTTGCCGTCGGCGGATCTGTTGTGGCTCGCTTCGTTCAATAACGCGAAACCACATCGATAAAGCAACTGGAGCGGGTGACGGGAATCGAACCCGCATTCTCAGCTTGGGAAGCTGATGTTCTGCCATTGAACTACACCCGCAGAATGTGCCTCAGGTTATCGGTGCGATGAAATGTCAGTCACAGCGCTGAAGTATCGGGGCATCGCAAGAAGTCAGGCCCAGTATCGCCCGGGCACAACTTCGGGTTCATCGGTGCGAACATGCCGTCACGGTTGTCCCAGCCAGGAACAACCCATGCATGAAGCATCCAGAAATCTCCGCCAGCAATAAACGAGCCCTCGCATTTGCTTGGCCCTGGTGTGCGCTCACCAACAACCCACCCGTTGAGTGTGACGCACAGTCCGGTGTGGCGGTGCCATTCGTCTGCGTCACCTGTGAACCCCACGGGACGGTCTGGTGATTGCACTGCGTACGAGTAACCAACAAGTTTCGGTGGCGACTGTTCATGATCGAACAAAATCATCGATGGCTTGTCAGGTGCAAAAGGTTGACGAATCTGCGACCAGCGCACCCAGTGTGTTCCAATGCCTGGTGATGGTGCTGTTGCGAGCACATACCCAGCGGCTTTTGCCTTCTCAATGGTGTCGAGCTGAGACATTGCAGATTGCGCCACGTCAACTTCTGCATCAAGCAGTGTTTGGTCAGCAGCAGTCAGCGTGCCTGGTGTGTGACCCATGGAGTGATGTGAGTGTTCACCTTCTGGTGGGGGGCCCGCATTTGTCTGACCAAGTGAAACTATTGCGGCAATTTCGGAATCAGGAAGACCAGAGGTGTTTCGGTCACCTTCGGCAGGTGCTGTGAATGTGAATGCGCCGTCCGACGTTTGGTCTTGGTCATTGGTGCATGATGCAAGCACAACAACGGCCGATGTAAGTGCGAGAACTCGTGTAACGGAACTAAAGCGCTGCTTCATGAGAGACCCCGCGCCATCTTTCCACTGAGACTTTTGGCGACGTGATCAGACGGTGATCTGCGCTCCGCCATCGACTGGCAACAACACGCCATTGATGTACGAGGCTGCAGGGCTGAGCAAGAAGCAGATTGTCGCGCCAATGTCATCAGGTCGACCAGCTCGACCCATGGGGTTGCGAGAGATGATGCTCTTTGCTTCGTCGCCTTGCATGTACGTGACCATGCGCGGTGTGTCGATGAGACCTGGCGCAATCGCGTTTGCTCGAATGCCACCTGGTCGACGAAGTGCAAGGTAACGAGTGAAACCTGCGATGGCGGATTTGGCTGAGGGATACCAAGGCTCGGCGCCACCACCGGTGATGTTTCCGGCAACGGATGCAACGTTCACGATGGCATCACCTTCGCGTCGTCCGAGCGCCAGCCACGCAGTGGTCACGTTGGCCATGCTTCCGGCTGCCATTTCAACACCTTCTGAAAATGTCACTGCTGTCGCGTTGGCGGGACCTGCATTGTTCACCAAATAGTCGATGTGCCCGAAGGCTTTCTGTGTTGCCGCGAACCCTGCCGCAATTTCGTTCTCATCGAGAATGTCGACCTTTGCAACGAATGTCGTTGCTCCGAGTCCTTTCAATTCCTCATTGAGTGACTCAATCGACTCAGGAATGAGATCCCATAGTGCGACACGTAGCCCTGCTTCGGCGCAGATGCGTGCAGTCGAACGACCAATGCCACTTCCAGCTCCGGTGACGACAACCGATGCGCCATCAGGGAATTTCAGAAATGAGTTCACAGCGCCCTCCGGACTGTTGATAGTGAATGGTGCGACTATTCGCCCGCGGTGGCAAGCGGTGCAGACATCTCGCGTGCTGCACGATCGCCGTTCTCGAGTGCTTCGAGAACGTGGATGGCGATGTCGGCAACCTTCACTTGGTCTTCTTCGACACCGGCACCCTTCACACCGTCATCCAACATGATGTAACAGAACGGGCAGGCCGTTGCCACGCGTGATGCACCAGTGCTGATGGCTTCTTGCGCGCGTTCGTCGTTCACCTTGGTGCCGACGTTCTCTTCCATCCACATGCGTGCTCCGCCGGCACCACAGCACATGCCCTTGGTTCCGTTGCGTGGCATCTCGACAATTTGTAGACCCTTGATGGAGCCAACAACTTTGCGCGGTGCCATGTAGACATCATTGTGACGACCCAAGTAGCACGAGTCGTGGTAGGTGATGCGATCCTCGAGTGACGCATTGCGCATGTCGAGTTGGCCGCTATCGATGAGTTGTTCGAGCAATTGCGTGTGGTGGACCACTTCATAGTGACCACCCAACTGCGGATATTCATTGGCAAGCGTGTTGAAGCAGTGTGGGCACTGAGTGATGATCTTCTTCACACCCATGCCATTCAGCGTCTCAATGTTCGGCATGGCGAGCATCTGGAAGAGGTATTCGTTGCCGCTACGGCGAGCACTGTCACCCGTGCACATTTCGCTCGGTCCGAGAATTGCGACGTCAATGCCTGCGCGCTTCAGCAGTTTGGCCATTGCTTGGGTGACCTTCTTGTTCTTGTCATCGAAACTGCCTGCGCAACCAACCCAGTAGAGATACTCATGGTTGAAAGCTGCACCCGGGTCGAGCACGTCGACGTCCAAGTCTTTTGCCCAGTCGGCACGTTCTGCCTGGTTCATGCCCCACGGGTTGCCCTGGTTCTCCATCGAGCGATACGCGTTGCCCAATTCGGCAGGGAAGTTCGACTCCATCAGCGACAAGTAGCGACGCATGTCGAGAATCTTGTCGAGAATCTCAATGTTCACCGGACAGTTCTCATCACATGCTTTGCAGGTGGTGCATGCCCACACTTCTTCAGTGGTGATGCGCTCGAACAGCGAGTTGGCACCAATTGTGATTTCTTTGTCAACGGACAACGGCGGCGACACGACTCCACCGGGGGCGTGAGCAGCTGTAGCAGCCATCACTTCTCCGGTTTTCAACACAATTTCGCGCGGGTCGAGTGGCTTGCCAGTGGCGTGAGCCGGACACACACTTGTGCAACGACCACACATGGTGCACGCATCAGTGTCGAGCAGTTGCTTCCATGTGAAGTCTTCGACAACCGATGCACCGAAGGACTCAAGTGATGTCTCCGTGAGATTTGGCATCGCCTTCATTGCACCCTTCGGACGCTCGCGATCCTTGAGATACATGTTGAGCGGTGAGGTGAAGATGTGACGCAACATCGTGATTGGCAAGATCGCAAGGAACACGATGAACGAGACAACGTGCAAGATCCACATTGCTTGGTGCCAGTTCTCGGCAGCACCGAGTGACAGACCATCAACTGTTTGTGACAGCGGGTATCCGACGAAGCTCCACTTCTCAAACGACATGTCTTTGCCGCCAATTTCAGATGCGGCGATTCGGAACATTTCGGCGAGGAAGCCAGATGCGCCAATGGCGAAGAGAACACCGAGGATGATTGCGTGCTCTGGTTTCGACTTGATGCGAATGCGATATGGCCGTTGCACGTAGCGACGCACAATTGCCCACACCACGCCACCGGTGAAGACGAGTCCGGCAAAGTCACCGATGAACGCGTAGGCCTGGTACACGCCACCGTGC
>JBJTGC010000088.1:0-3912 GCA_046093725.1 Actinomycetota bacterium | reverse complement strand
ATGCAATCGTCGCCAAGAAGTACGTGTCATGAAGCTCCGTAGTGGCGACCGCGTGATGGTGCGCACGGTGGACGACGACGGATTGCCGATGGTGCGCTACGGCAATGTCTGTGAGCAGTCGAATGACGACGGTCCGATAGTTGTTGTGTATGACGAGCTGTCCGGCACCGACATCGTCGACGCATCTGAAGTCCGTCTTGTTGACATGACCACCGTTGAACTCGTGTTGCACGGTTTTGATCTCTCTGCAGACCCTGACCTTCGCCAAGGCCTTGCAGCAATGTGGCGCGCCGAGGCCGACGTGGCCGGAGTTGTCGTGTTGAGCATGTACCCCCTAGGTGCGGGGCTGCGCGACAGCAGCGACACATGGGCGCTCGCAGAAGTTTCCGACGCCACCGACACATACGTCGTTCGAGTGCACACGAACCCCAACACGCCAGACACCGTCATCGTGCGTGCTGATCGCCCCAACCGCTGGGATTGGTGACATGACAGAGTCAAAGAAGAGCGGCATGGGCGTGCTGCTGGTGTGCGCATTCCTCGCAGCGGTGTCGAACTCAGGAATATTCGCTGCACTCTCCGATCTTCAGGACAAGTACGGCTTCAGCGACGCAGGCCTTGGTTACATCGCAGCCGCAGGTTTTCTCACCTCTGTCGTCGTGTCCATCACCGTCGCACCATTTGCCGACCGAGGTCATCCGAAAATGTTGGTCATCGCGGGGCTCACAGTGTCTGCTGCAGGCTCTGCGCTGTTTGCTCTCAGTGGTTCACTCGTTGCATTCATCGTGGCTCGGGGTCTCATCGGCGCAGCCATGGGAACTGCAGGCCCAGCCATTCGTGCCCTGGCCGCAAACCTCGACCCGAACCGTGCCGCGGAGCGACTGGGGCGTTTGCGCGGCATAGAGATGGCTGGCTTCACCGGTGGACCGTTGATCGGTGCACTTCTCATTGAAGCAACGAGCGTCAACGGCATGTTTGTGTTCTTTTGCAGTTTTGCGGTGTTTGCTCTTGTCGTCGTCGCCCCACGTGAGTTGCCCACACTGCCTTCCACCGGCGAGTCGCAACGGCTGAGTCTCGAGTTGCTTCGCCTACGTCCAATTCGCGCCGCATCGATTGCGTCACTCACGTTGTTCCTGCCAGTCGGCATTTACGACGCATTATGGGATCGATACGTCACGGATCGTGGGGGCACCAACCTCATGGTCGGTCTGTCATTCTTGCTCTATTCGATTCCGTTCATTTTGTTTGGCGCGCGCGGCGGACGTATCGCAGATCAACGCGGTGCGCGCACCATGGCGCTCATCGGAATTGCGTGTGCGGCACCTGTTGTGTGCGTCTACGGACTACTCACGAATGCATGGCTCATCGTGCTCTTCGGAACAGTCGAAGGTCTCGTTGGTGCCATCGCACTACCAGCAGCACAATCGATGATGGCGCGCGCAGCACCCGAAGGTCGTGCAGCAGCCGCCCAAGGTTTGATGGGTGCAGGAGACCTGACGACGGCAGCAATCGTTTCATTGATTGCACCGATGATCTACGGCTCAGCAGGACCTGAAGTCACTTTCGCCGTCGCAGCAGGAGCGATGGCGGTACTAGGAGTGCTAGTTGCCTATGAAAGTCGCGACGTTCGCAATTAGCTGAGGCGCTCGATGATCATGGCCATTCCTTGGCCACCACCGACACACATGCTCTCGAGTCCGTACTGCTTGTCTTCCCACTGCAGGCCGTTGATGAGTGTCGACATGATGCGAGCACCAGTCATTCCAAACGGATGTCCGAGCGCAATGGCACCACCGTGGATGTTCAACTTCTCCATCGGAATACCGAGCTGACGCGC
This sequence comes from Actinomycetota bacterium, assembly GCA_046093725.1. Taxonomy (GTDB): domain Bacteria; phylum Actinomycetota; class Acidimicrobiia; order Acidimicrobiales; family Ilumatobacteraceae; genus UBA2093. The sequence goes on along the minus strand of JBJTGC010000088.1, from coordinate 2,075 downwards.
TGACGGCAAGACCTGAGCAGCGAATGCTTCGTTGATTTCCACCAAGTCGATTTGGTCAATGGTCATGCCCGCACGCTTCAATGCTTGACGGCATGCTTCCACCGGTCCGAGACCCATAATCTCAGGGTTCAAGCCCGACACTCCGCTCGACACGATGCGCGCAAGTGGGGTGAGCCCCAACTGCTTGGCCTTCGTGTCACTCATGACCATCACTGCAGCAGCACCGTCATTCAACGGACATGCGTTACCGGCAGTGATTTTGCCGTCGGGGCGGAACACTGGCTTCAACTGTGATGTTGCTTCGTAGTTGGTGCCGGCACGCGGACCATCATCTTTCGACACCACCGTTCCGTCTGGAAGGGTCAACGGAGTGATTTCGCGGGCGAAAAAACCGTTGTCCATGAACTCGCACGCGAGGTTGTGCGAGCGCACACCGAAGCGGTCCATGTCTTCGCGCGACACGTTTTCGATTTCCGCAACGTTCTCAGCAGTTTGACCCATCGCGATATACGCGTCGGCAAGTCCTTGCTGTGGCGACCACTTGGGCTGTCCACCTTGGGCACGCAGTGCGCTGTGCTCCATCGATGGCTTGAAAATCTCGTTTGGCGCTGTGTCGGCACGACCATGCACGTATCGACTCACTGTTTCCACACCTGCGGCAATGAAACAGTCACCCTCACCTGCCTTGATGGCATGTGCAGCCATGCGAATGGTCTGCAAACTAGAAGAGCAGTAACGGTTGACAGTGACGCCAGGAACATCATCGAGTCCGGCAAGAATCGCAGTCATACGCGCAACGTTGAAGCCGCTTTCTCCTGCCGGCTGACCTACTCCCATCATCAGATCTTCCACATCCGAGGCCTTCACCTGTGGCACCTTCGCCATCAGCGCCTTCACAATCTGTGCCGACATGTCATCGGGGCGCAGGTCGATGAGCGAACCCTTCTGGGCGCGGCCGATGGGGCTACGGGCGGTGGCGACGATGACTGCTTCTGGCATGGATCTTCCCTTCACGAGTCCCGCACAATCGCGGGACGGCTCGCAAAGAGTAGCCAAGCAACCCCCTCAACGGGGAGTTGGCATGGCAGTCATCAGAGGTCTGACAGCCACTCACCGCGTGCATCGGCCGCTGCCAACACTCGCTCCAGCTCCTCTAACTGCACGGAATCTCTCACTCCCAGTAATCGCGAATAGAAGCGCAAGCCCTTGGGAGTTCCGGTCACCCTGACAGGAATGCGAGTCCCGAGATCTGCCCCATATTCGGTGGGAATGTCGACAGACTCGACCCCGGCCGCGTGCAAATCGGCCTCATCGGCAGCGAGTTCCCCGCCGTTCAATTGATACAGATCAGCATCGACGAAGAAAGTGAACTCGGCCATGGCGGCGAACCTATCTGTCCGGTGAATTGGCGTGTCGAGTCGGGCAATACAGTCAAAGCCATGGAACTCCCCGTGGTACCCCTCGAAGACATCGATCTTTCGCTCAACGAATTCTGGACCAAGGATCGCGCTTATCGCGAGGGCGCGTTCAAGACGCTCCGTGACGAGTCTCCGTTTCATTACTTTCCCGAAGCAATCATCGAGGACTCTCCGTTCCCGCGTGGCCCGGGCTATCGCGCTCTCACGCGCCACGAAGACATATGGCATGTCAGCCGAAACCCGCAGATCTTTTGCAGTGGCAAGGGCTCGAACATCGGTGACATGCCCACCGAACTGAATGAGTTCTTCGGATCAATGATCAACCTGGACGACACGAAGCACTTCCGCCTTCGCTCCATCGTGTCGAAGGGGTTCACCCCGAAAGAAATCACTCGCGTCGAAGAGCAAGTCAAAGTGCGCGCATCAAAGGTCATCGATCGCTTGCTAGAGCAGTTCCCAGGAAGAACGTGCGACTTTGTCGAAGAGGTAGCGGCACTGCTTCCCTTGCAAATCATCTGCGACATGATGGGAATTCCCGAGAGTGACGAGCGCCAGATCTTCAACTGGACCAACGTCATCCTTGGTGTGGGTGACCCTGAGTTCGTGGGCTCGTACGACGACTTACTGAAAGCGGGCATGGATATTTTCGCCTATGCC
>JBJTGC010000087.1:0-2673 GCA_046093725.1 Actinomycetota bacterium | reverse complement strand
GCTATGTATTCACTCGCAGTGATACTGCTCGTAGCAGCAATCAAGCGCGATCAAGGCGTGACGAAGTACGCACTGCCGTTGGCAATAATTGGTTCGGGAATCAGTACGTACCATTACCTACTTGAGTGGTTTCCATCGATTGAAACAGAAGTCTGTTCGATTGATGTTCCCTGTACAACAATCTGGTTCAGAGAATTCGGTTTTGCGACACTCTCGTTTATGGCGCTGAGCGGTTTCTCTTTGATTACCGCATTGATGATTACTCTTCACATTCGAAAGGAACAATGACATGAACAAGGTGAATTACGACGGCAAGAAGACTCTGTCTGGAAGAACGATTGGGTTTGCGGTTGCAGCGAGTGTCGTCAGTGCTGGTGTGGTTGCCATTGTCACGAGCGGTAGTAATGACTCGACGTCAACTTCCACCACAATGTCCTCCACGAATACGACAGGTGTGGACGGGGCTGTAGGGCCTGGAGAAACTCAACCCGTCACGTACGACGACACATTGCCAATGTTCGACAGTGAGACAAACGATGTCGCGGTTGGGAAGGATGCTCCTGCACTACTGATGCATGCGTTCAATGGTCAACGCATGACCATCGACCCTGGTGTTGACAAGAAACCGATGATGTTGGTGTTCCTTGCACACTGGTGTCCTCACTGCAATGCAGAGATTCCGGTATTGAACGAGTGGAACAAACAGGGTTTGGTGCCGGACGACTTGAACGTCATTGGAATCACAACAGGAACGCGATCAGACCAACCGAACTATCCACCGTCAAAGTGGGTTGAGGCGATGGAGTGGCCATGGGCTGCACTTCCCGATAGCGACAAGAACGAGGCCGCATACGCATACGGGGTCACCGGGTTCCCGACCTTTGTTCTTATCGGTAGCGATGGGATGGTCAAGTACCGAGGGTCGGGCGAGAAGTCGGTTGAGGAGATTGACGCCATCGTGAAGAAAGCACTTGCCCTCGCATAACTACCTCAAATACAGCCTTCAGAGGTGAGGTGTTCGGCCTAGCCTTGACTCCTGTGACTACAGCGCCACGCACCATTGGCTACTTTGGCCCTGCCGGAACATTCACCGAACAAGCGTTGTTGTCGCAGGCTGACCTCGTGCCGCTTGCTCGCACTCCTTACCGCACGGTTCCCGACGTGCTCGACGCGGTTGAATCGGGTGATGTCGATCTTGGATTTGTTCCAATCGAAAACAGCATCGAGGGCACTGTCAACTTCACTCAAGACGCATTGGTATTCGACCACGAACTTTTGATTCAGCGTGAAGTGGTACTGAACATTGAGCACTGTCTCCTTGGCGCACCGGGTGCTTCGCTCTCAGACATCAAACACCTCTATTCAATTCCGGTTGCTACCGCTCAATGCCACGCATACGTTCGGAGGGAATTGACGGACGCAGATGTTCACGCGGCGAACAGCACGGCCGAAGCAGCTCGCGAAGTTGGCGAGAGGGTGAAAAGTGGTGAGACAGGCGTGGCAGCCATCGCACCGCGAGTGGCCGCTGACTTGTATGGCTTGTCAGTTCTTGCTTCTGACGTTGCTGACCATGCCGGCAACCAGACACGCTTCATCGTTGTGGGTAAAGGTGTCGTGCCTGCTGCAACGGGTCATGATCGCACCGGCATCGTGGTGTTTCAGCGTGCAGATGAGCCAGGTTCTCTCATTTCGATCTTGCAAGAGTTCGCAGCACGACGCATCAACTTGCAACAACTTCTCTCTCGACCCACAAAGGCCGGCGGTCTTGGCGATTACTGCTTCATCATGTATGCCGATGGGCATATTGAGGATGAGTTGATGGCCGATGCCCTTCGAGATCTCCACGCCAAGCAAGGTGGCGTCAAGTTCTTGGGTTCATATCCGGCTGCCGGTGAACATGCCCACACTGCTCGAGAGCACGCCGATGCCCGGTGGCAGCAGGCTGACGACTGGGTAAGCGAACTTCGCACACGCATTCGCCGATGAATTCACCCCGCCGGTAGGTTGGCGGACGGAACGGTGGCAGAGCGGACAAATGCACCCGCCTTGAAAGCGGGAGGCTCAAAAGGCCCGGGGGTTCGAATCCCTCCCGTTCCGCTTAGGCTTTGCCTACCCAGGAGAGGTGCCAGAGTGGCCGAATGGGGCGCCCTGCTAAGGCGTTGTCCGTGTTAAAGCGGACCGTGGGTTCAAATCCCACCCTCTCCGCCATTCTCCTTGTCGTACAAGCGTTTCGGAAGGCCGCCTTGTAATTGGCCGACTACGCCAGTACACCTGTCATCTTCCATGGCTATTCGACCCGCCTTCTGGCGCACCGTTGTAACCGGATCAATTCTCGCCGTCAGTGCAACTGCTTCTGTTTCGGTCGTCTCTGCGTCGCCAGCGCGCACGTGTGACAAGACCGCAAGTTCCTACTCCGTGGTGCGAAACGACAGTTGGAGCCGCATCGCGTCCAAGGCCGGAATCACCATGGGTGAGTTGCTGAAAATGAACAAGGCAAAGACAACAACGTTTCTGTTGATTGGTGACACTGTGTGCGTACCCCGCACATCGAAGCTTGGAGTTGATGCCACAGCACTGAAGCTCGCGGCACCAGCACGCATCTATACGGTCAAGCAATCACGTCAAATCATTCGTGATGTGTGGCCCGATCGCCTCGAGGACACTGCAATCGCC
>JBJTGC010000086.1:0-7597 GCA_046093725.1 Actinomycetota bacterium | reverse complement strand
TACGTGCAGAGGTTCTACGTCTCACGAATATCCGCGCATCGCAGATGCGCAAGGCTGGTGTCCCCGGACCCGAAGGCTCAATCGGCAAGATGGCGAGCGCTGACCTCAACAAGGACATCTATGAGTTCGTGGTTGACATGTTGGGGCCGGAAGGTCAGCTTTATGGCAGCTATGAAATGATTCGCCCTGAGATGGCGATGGGATTCGACTCTTTTCAAAAGGCGTTCCTTCGTGCCCGTGCCAATTCGATCGAAGGTGGAACGACCGAAGTGATGAAGAACATCCTTGGAGAGCGAGTTCTGGGCTTACCGGGTGATGTTCGAGTTGACCGCGAGGTGCCGTGGAGTCAAGTTCCTAGAAACTGACACGGAAACCCGAGAGGAAAAGCAGAGCACATCAAGCGCTGAGCAACACTCCGAGTGCAAGTGCACCGAGCGATGCAAGTAGCCCGACAGCCCCGCCTAAAGCGATGAGTAGCCGTTGTTTAGATGTTGAGTGAATGATGGCGGACGCGACAGTGAGAGCCACGAGCGCGAGTTTGACTGCGAGAGTGATTGAGTAGGCAGTGCCTTGCTCTGTCGGACTGACTTGCAGTACCAGACCAACTCCCGAGGCTAGGACAACGACCATGGCCGTCCAGGACGCGCGAGCAAATTGGCGCGCAACGAGCAGAAGCAAACCTTCGCTGTTCTGTTTGATGGTCTTCATGAGTGTCACAAGGGTGATCTGGCCGCCCACCCATACACACACCCCAAGAACATGTACGACGAGCAAGAACCACTTGAAAGTCGGAGCAATCATCTGACGAGCCCTTCGAGCAGGGTGCTGGCGCCAACAGTTCGATCGTCCATTTTTGGCGCTGAGAGAAAAGAGCCACCCACCATGACTGTGATTGCTCGATCTATGGCGCTCTGCAGATCACGAATGTTGCGCGGCGGAGGAAAGTATTCATCTTCCTCGGTCACTCGTACTTCCGTCACACCTAGTCGGGGCATGAGCTTGTCGATGACGGCAGTGACGAGTTCTTCCGGAGCAGATGCTCCAGCGGTGACCCCAACTGTCCCCGAGAGATCACTCGGAACTTCAGATGCTTCGTTGACTCTCAGCACCCTTGGACATCCGGCTTCCGACGCAAGCCGTTCAAGCGCGCGAGTATTCGAGCTGTTCGAGGAGCCGATGACAATGAAGGCATCGACATCCGAAGCAATACTCATTAGTGCCGACTGGCGATTGGTCGTGGCAAAGCACAGATCGCTTCGACCTGGTGTCCACACGTCCGGAAACCGTTTACGAACGGCTACTGCAACTTCTTCCCATTCACGATGCGACAAAGTGGTCTGTGCAAGGAGTGCCATAGGGCCGCTGCCCATCGACAATTCATCGACCATGGCCGGGTTTTCAACAAGTGATATCGAATCTGGTGCAACCGCCATCGTGCCGACGGCTTCTTCATGACCCTCATGGCCGACATAGACGATGTGAAAACCCTTGCCGGCGCGAACCTTTACTTCGTGGTGCACTTTCGTCACGAGAGGACACACCGCATCCACAACGTAACTACCTCGGCGTCGCGCCTCAGCAACGACTTCGGGTGCTGAACCATGGGCGGACAGCATGATGGGAAAGCCAGGTGGGACGGACATGATGTCGTCCACAAAGACGACCCCTAGTGCAGCGAATCGATCGACAACGACCTTGTTATGGACGATTTCGTGATAGCAGTAAATCGGTGCTTCGAAAGCGCGAACCATCCAAGCAAGAGCCTTGATTGCCATTTCGACACCGGCGCAAAAACCGCGTGGGGATGCGAGCAACACCTTCTCGACGGCCATGGGGACAGGCTAGCGAAGGTCACCGATAGCCTGCAGTTGTGTGCGCACGAATGAATTGATTCCGACTGTGACGTCGGTCGAGGAGTCATCATTTGGTGAGCGCATTGGGCTTCGAGTCGGCGACCGCATTGTGTCAATCAATACGACAGTTCCTCGCGACATACTCGAGTGGTATCGCTTGAGCGACGGGCAAGCCCTGAAGATTGAAGTCGACCGAGATGGTGAGATTCTCAATCTAGATGCGGAACGACAAACGGCCGAGGCACTCGGTGTGTCGGTATCCAGTGCAGTATTTGATCGGGTTCAGACTTGCGACAACCATTGTGAATTCTGCTTCATCTATCAGTTGCCGAAGGGCATGCGGCGGAGTCTGTATCTCAAAGATGACGACTATCGCCTGAGCTTTTTGTTCGGAAATTTCACGACACTGACTCGCTTCACTGAAGCGGACTTGGAACGGGTGATTGACGAGAATCTCTCACCCCTCTTTGTGAGCGTGCATGCGACTGATCCACATACTCGAGCTGAGATGCTGCGTAACGAGCGTGGTGGGGTGAGTCTTCGATGGTTGCGGCAGCTTCTAGATGCCGGAATAGAAGTACGTGCGCAGATAGTGATGTGTCCGGGCGTGAACGACGGAGAGGTCCTCGCTGATACCTTGTCGTCGCTCCTAGAGGATTTTCCCGAACTCAGCAGTGTGGCGGTTGTGCCGGTCGGCCTGAGCAAGCACAACACCGAAACACGAATGCGTGTGCACACTCCCGCGGAGTCGGAAGCCTTGCTACACGCTGTGGAATCGTGGCAACAGACATTCCTGAAAACAATAGGGAGGCGATTTGTCTTCGCCGCCGATGAGTTCTACCTGAATGCTGGAATTTCCTGTCCGGATCTATCTTCGTATGAGGATCTCCACATGATTGAAGACGGAATCGGCATCACCTCTCGATTCGTCCACGAATTCGAGACCGGTGTCGGTACGAATGACAGCAGTAACGGTTTCTTTCAGGCAATGGATAATCCAAGCGCCTACATCGCCGCAGCTAATCCGGCAGGGGATACCGGTCTGCGTCCCGTCGCCGTAACAGTGGGGGTTAAGGACAGGCCCTCCAAACACATCGATTCGCCGATGACGAATGAAGCGCCGCAGATCTTGTGCGTCCTCACAGGCGGCATGTCTGCTCCACTATTGACAGGGCTCATCAAGCCGCTTAGTCACGACAAAGTAGTAGTGGTTGGCGTGGAGAATCAGCACTTCGGCGGAAACACGGCCGTCGCCGGATTGCTTACAGGAACAGACATTCGAAGTACGTGTGAACAGTTGGTGGCACGCCTCGGAATCTCAGAACGGACAATCCACTTTCTTCTGCCAGATGTGTGTCTCAATAGTGGTGTGTTTCTTGATGGCATTCACGTGGAGGATCTTCAGAAAGAGTTTCTCATCGACGTGATTCCAGCGAGAGGTCACGTACTGAAGCAAGCCGTCATGCGTTTTGTGGAGAAGGCAGGGGCGAGAAATGTCTGACATCGACATTGAAGACATTCCAACGGTGGTGATTGTTGGGCGGCCGAATGTCGGAAAGAGCACATGGTTCAATCGTGTCGTCGGTGAACAGGCAGCGATTGTTGAGGATCGTCCTGGTGTGACTCGTGATAGGCACGCCCGAATTGCAACATGGCTTGGAGTGCAGTTCCGCATTGTCGACACTGGCGGCTGGCAACCCGCCGGATCCACCCTTGATGACAAGGTCAGCCGACAAGTCGAACAGGCTGTGCGCGAAGCCGACCTCATCATCTTCATGGTGGATGCCTCTGTTGGGCCGACCGATGATGACGAGTCCGTGGCCCATTGGTTGCGAAAAGTGGGTAAGCCCGTGCTGTTGGCTGCGAACAAGGCGGACAACGAACGTCGCGAGGTTGACCGTTGGTCATTTCTGTCCCTGGGCCTCGGTGATCCATATCCAGTGTCGGCGTTGCACGGACGGCGTGCAGGAGATTTTCTAGATGAGGTCATTGCACGACTCCCTGAACGCGTAACAACAGAAGTCACTGTGCCCGAGACCCCTTCGGACGTGCCTCGGGTAGCACTCGTCGGACGACCAAATGTGGGGAAGAGCACATTGTTCAATCGTTTGGTGGGCGAAGAACGCTCTGTCGTGCACGACATGCCAGGCACTACTCGTGACTCCATCGACACTCTTGTGGAGACCGAAGATGGTCCACTTGTGTTCGTGGATACGGCAGGAATGCGTAAGAAGAGTCGCATCGATGATTCAGCAGAGTATTTCTCGCTCGTTCGTGCGCTGCAAACAATTGACTTGGCGGACATTGCGATGCTCGTCATCGACTCAACTGTCGGCGTCACTAGTCAGGATCAACGTCTCGCCGAACGTGTCGACGCTTCGGGTTGCCCTGTGGTCATTGTGTTGAACAAGTGGGAAATTTTGGATTCTGAACAGCGTCGTGAAGTGGAAGCCGAGTTGGCACGGAAGCTGTATTTCATCGGCGAGGCTCCCGTTCTGAAAATCAGTGCGCTCACAGGAAAGGGTGTGCACAAGTTGCGCCCTGTCCTGCAGGAAGCGATTTCCTTGTACAACCGGCGTGTTCCCACGAAAGATGTGAATCGTGTTTTAGCTGAAGCTCAACAACGGCAGCCCGCAGGTGGTGGTGCGAGGGTTGTATTTGCGGTGCAGGGTGCATCTGAGCCTCCGACCTTCACGTTGTTCGTGAACAGAGAGTTACCTCAGCCTTACTTGCGGTATCTGGAACGGAGTCTTCGAGAGGCGTTCGAACTTGGCTCGACACCAATCAAGATACGCGTGAGGAAGCGTTCAGAGGCCTGATCCATGCCGTGGTGTGAGCCCTGCGCCAAATACTTCACTCCGAGTGCAGCCCGTGAAGACGGCTCATGTCCGTTATGTGGCCAGCCTGTACAGGTGGTGGACGTTCACGGACGGATCACCGCACAAAGCCTTGACCTTCGCGCACTGGCCAATGGTGATGATGCTGTATCAGAAAAGTTGCCATGGCACTTCAAGCTGTTGTTGACACTTCTCATCATCTACTTGGGGTGGCGTGTCGTTCAGTTGTTCGTCTGAGGCGCACGCTGACTCGGCGATACACTTCGTGAGGTCGCGGGCTGTGGCGCAGCTTGGTTAGCGCGCTTGTCTGGGGGACAAGAGGTCGTGGGTTCAAATCCCGCCAGCCCGACAATCAGTCGACGCGGTCAATCTGAAAATACGGACTTAGTTCGAAATCCTTTGGTTGCTCGAAAAATGCACGAACCGAGACCACCAAGCCGGAAGGGTTCACTTTCCATACTTCAATTCCGTGAACTTCAACCTGTCGACCGTCGATGTTTCCCACGTTGTGCATCTGCACGGCAACTTCAGCGTCGGTACCTACGATGCGAGTGGGATTCAGGGTCCACTCACGTCCCGGCGTCAACGAGCGGTCCCATGTGTTGCGAATAGCTTCCTCTCCGGTTTTTGGTCGCGCTCCAACCGGATCTTCGAAGACGACGTCTGGCGCAAACAGAGACATCCAGTCTGCGCGTTGGCGGCTATTCCAGTATTGGCAGTGCAGTAGTACTGCATTGGTGGCATTTCGTTGAGGCATCAGCAACCGAGTGTAGGTTCAGTCGGGAGGGAGGCAGTCAACATGTGCGGACGTTTTGTGACGAACTTCTCGATGCAAGAGTTGATCAGTGCCCTGGAAGGTCAAGAAGTAGATGCCGTATCTGAATTTCTTTCAGATGAAATCCACAACTTCAACGGAGCACCAACGCAATTGTTTCCTGTAGTGATTCCTGTGGAAGCGAAGGCGTCCATCGTTGTCGCTCGTTGGGGTCTTGTGCCGCGTTGGATGAAAGACGATAAAAGCGCCGCGCGCATGATCAATGCGCGTATCGAGACCGTGCGCGAAAAACCATCGTTCAAGGGTCTGTTGTCACGACACCGTTGCGTTATTCCGATGAATGGGTACTACGAATGGAACCGCGACGACCCTAAGAAAAAGGTGCCTCACTACATCTACGATGTACGAGCAGGTCTGTCGTTTGCTGCGGGGCTATGGACTATGTCACCCGCAACCGGCGACATTCCGACATTCACGATGCTCACCGAACATGCACCTCTAGAAGTCGCGCATGTCCATGACAGGGCACCTGTTCTGGTGAGTGGAGAATGGTTACGCGATTGGTTGTTCGACCAGGACGCTCCCGTCGAGGCTGTCGCGGAACGCCAACGAGATGCACTCGAAGCCCGACGGGTGAGCGTGCGGGTCAACAGTGTTCGAAACAATGATGAAATGCTTGTCGACGAAGAAACTGACCTTTTCGGCGCCTAAAAAGAAATAGCCGACAAGTACTCAGCCACTTGTGGCCATTCCATGACGTGCCATGGCGTCCCGAATCTTTGCGGCGTTCTGCTCAAGTCGCTCTCGTGGCACGGATTCAGCTGCATTGGCAAAGGACAGATCATCCATGGTCTGCGTCGGTATGAGGTGGATATGACAGTGCGGAACTTCAAAACCGGCGATGATGAGGCCGACACGCTCACACTCGAAAGCGTCTTGAATGCAACGGGAAATTTCATGAGCTCGCGCAAAAAGGTGGTTCGAGAGATGCGCGGGGAGATCAGTCCATTTGTCAATTTCCTCGATGGGGCACAGCAAAACGTGGCCATCAGCGATGGGGTTGATTGTCAGGAAGCAAGCACAGAAATCATCGCGGTACACGAATGTTCCCGGAATGTCGCCAGCAAGGATGCGTGTGAAAACCGTTGGCACTTGCAGAACTCTAGACCCCGAGACTCTGGCTGTGTCTGTACTCTGTACGTGTGAAGCGCTCAGACATCATCACCGTTCCCAATGCGGTGACTCTCGTGCGGCTGGCCATGTTGCCTTGGTTTGTGATCTTGATTGCCGATGGGCAAGTGGTGGCTGCATCGTTTGTCCTTGGCTTTCTTGGGGCATCTGACTGGATCGATGGATACCTTGCGCGACGATTGAACCAGGTGAGCGAATTGGGGAAGGTATTAGACCCCGTGGCAGACCGTTTGGTCTTTTTTGTCGGTGTGTCAGCCGCCATTTACTACGAAGGAATCCCTGCGTGGTTCGGGGTGGCAATCCTTGTTCGTGAAGGCTTTGTGGCATTGATGATGCTCGTGGGTACGGCCCTCGGAATGGAGCGTTTCCCGGTGACTACCAATGGAAAGCGCGCAACCTTCGCGCTGTTGTGCGCCGTGCCTTGGATATTGATTGGTACGGCTGGCGGACCGTGGGTCTTTTTCCAAGTGTGCGGCTGGTGCGTAGGTGCGCCCGGTCTAGTGCTGAGCTATGTGACAGCCGTCCAATACGTGCCGGTCGTTCGCTCCCATCTACGCCGCGGCGACTACCGTGAAGGTCGATGAACGTTCCCCTCAACCTCAAGTACACGTCAGACCACGAATGGGTTGCCGTCACCGGAGCCACAGTGAGAGTCGGTATCACTGACTATGCCCAAGATGCCTTGGGTGACGTGGTGTTCGTGCAGTTGCCCCAGGTGGGCTCACGTATCGAGGCCAATGCGAGCATCAGCGAAATTGAAAGCACGAAGTCGGTCAACGATGTGTATGCACCATTTGAAGGAGTTATTACTGCGGTTAATGAGGTCCTGAACGACCGTCCAGAATTGCTGAACAGTGATCCATATGGTGACGGTTGGATCTGCGAGATCGAATGCAGTCAGTTGTCCGAAGTCGGATTGCTGGACGCCGCCGCTTACTTGG
>JBJTGC010000085.1:0-8303 GCA_046093725.1 Actinomycetota bacterium | reverse complement strand
TCCTCTACGGCCACGGCATGTCACCACTGTCGGTGTCAGTTGCCCGTCGTGACTTGCGTGTCGCACTCAGCGGCCCCGCTGGCGTGAACACCATTCTCGAATTGAACGTCGACGGAACTGTGTATCCGGCAATCGTGAAAGAACTGCAGCGTCACCCCGTGCGTCGCACAGTGGCGCACATCGACTTCTTGCAAATCGACATGAGTGAAGAAATCACCGTGTCCGTTCCCGTTCGTCTCGCAGGTACCGCGAAGGCTGTCATCGGCGACGGTGGACTCGTCGACGCTGCCGTCGACACCATCGACTTGCGTACCACTCCGGCAAACCTGCCGAACGAAATCGTCATCGATATAACCAACATGCAGACAAACGACGTCATCCGTCTTGCCGATGTCGCGTTGCCGAATGGTGTTGTCGCCGTCGGCGACCCAGACATGCCAGTCGTCACCGTGCTCACGCTGCGCCAAGACACTGCTGCCGCCGCGGCACCAGTCGAAGGCGAAGCAGCAGCAGCCGCACCGGCCGAAGCCGGCGGCGCTTCTTCGTAGTTTCGTTCGACCAGACAATTCCCACTGCACGTGGGATTCGAATCTCGGGAAGTCCTGCGTATGGCTGACATCCAACGAACTCTTGTCGTCGGACTGGGTAATCCCGGAAAGCGCTACGCACGTACTCGCCACAATGTCGGTCAAGAAGCCGTCGAGCTACTTGCCGAGCGATGCAACGCACGACTCAAAGTCGGCAAACAACACGCACTCGTTGCCGAGACTTCCCTTGTCGGCACCGCTGTCGTTCTCGCCGTACCGACGACTTTCATGAATGACTCAGGCGAAGCTGTCGGCCCCTTGTGTAAGAAGTACAAGGTGGACGATCTCACTCGTTTGATCGTGGTGCACGACGAGCTTGATCTTGAACCTGGAGTGCTTCGTGTGAAGGTTGGCGGCGGCCTTGCCGGACACAATGGGCTGCGTTCCATCTCTGCGCATCTGAAGACTGACGATTACGTACGTGTGCGCATCGGAGTCGGCAAGCCACGTTCAAAAGAAGCTGGCGCCGATCATGTGCTGTCTCGTATTCCCGCTACTGAGCGAACCTTGCTTGACGAGTGTGTCGTACGCGCTGCTGATGCAGTCGAGGCGATTCTTCGCGACGGAGCGTTGGCGGCCATGACGGCCTTCAACGCCAAGCCCGCATGAACCTGCTCGACCTCGTCCACCTTGCACTCAACGAGCCAGCACTCGCCCAAGTCGCCGGCAAGAAAAATGCGCGCGTCGCCGTCGCGGAGTCTGCACGACCATTGGTGATTGCCGCTCTCGCTGCATCCACTCGTCGATCACCAATCATCGTGGCAGTACCAACGGGTCAGGTCGCCGAACAGCTCATCGAAGACTTGCGTGCTTTCGTACCGCGCGACGCCGTGTGCCATTTCCCTGCTTGGGAGACATTGCCGTTCGAGCGAGTCAGCCCTGCTGTCGAGACCATGGGCCGACGAATGGAAGTCGTGTGGCGCCTCGGAAATAGCGACAACGCACCTCGCATCGTGGTGGCGAGCGTGCGTTCGCTGCTTCAAAAGCTTGCTCCGAATGCCACGAGCACACGACCCATTCGCGTGGCAGTGAAAAGCCTCATCGACATCGACGAGTTGTGCGCAACTCTCGTGCATTTTGGCTACCGCCGCGAGACGTTGGTGGAACACCGAGGTGAATTTGCACGACGTGGCGCGATTGTCGACATTTTCCCCAGCACTTCAGACACACCCGTGCGCATCGACACATGGGGTGACGAAGTTGATCGACTGACAACTTTCGATGTGAACGACCAACGCTCGGTGAGCGACATCGACAACATCGCAGTGTTTCCGGCGCGCGAGTTGATGCTCGATGATCAGCTTCGCTCACGTGCAAGTGAATTAGTGGCAACCGAGCCGTGGGGACGCGAGCAATGGGAACGACTTTCGGAAGGCCAGATCTTCGACGGCATGGAGAGCTGGTTGCCGTGGCTCACCGCCAAAGAGGAACTGATCACTGACCTGGTCGGAGACGATGCACTCATCGTGATGGTCGACCCAAAGAACATGGGAGACCGCGCTCGTGATCTTCTTGCCGAAGAAGACGACCTCGCGCGTGCACTCGCCGCCTCGTGGGCACGTGACGCAACCGTTTCATTCCCGCGTTTGCACACCAGCGCGGAACGGTTGTTGTCACTTGAGTCACAGAGTGCGTCGTTAACAGTTCTCAACACTGCAGATTCACCCGAGACACCCACGGTGGCCTCTGGCGGTTGGGGCCCGATCATCCACGACCCAACACCAGTCTTCTCTCGCGCCAAAGAATTGTTGTCACAGAAGTGGACACTTGTGGTGGCTGCCGAAACCGATGTGTCTGCCACTCGACTCGCTGACTTGTTGGCCGAGAACGGATTGCAATTCGATATTCGTGTCGACGGGACGGTGCGAAGTGGCGCTGGAAATGTCATTGTCGCCCCGCTCTCACGAGGCTTCATCTTGCAAGAGTCCCGTATTGCGGTGATCGCCGAATCAGATCTCAGTGGTCGACGACGCACACGTCGCGCCTCACGCACGTCGAGAGCCAACGCCGTATCGGTGTTCGAAGACCTTCAACCCGGTGGGTATGTGGTGCATCAACACCACGGTGTCGCCCAGTACGAGGGCATGGTGAAGCGCACCATCGGTGGCGTGGAGCGCGACTACTTGTTGCTCGCCTACAAAGGTGGCGACAAGTTGTACGTGCCCACCGACCACATCGGATCACTTCGCCAGTACGTGGGCGGTGAGACTCCGACGCTGAATCGCAGGGGCGGAAGTGACTTCGCTCGAGCGAAGTCACGCGTACGTAGCGCGGTACGCGAAGTTGCACAAGAACTCGTCGTCTTGGACCAGCGACGTGTGACGGCAGAGGGTCACGCTTTCGCCGAGGACACTCCGTGGCAAAGCGAGATGGAGTCTGCATTCCCCTTCGTCGAGACTCCCGATCAGATGCGTGCAATTGAAGAGGTCAAGGGCGACATGGAGCGTTCGGTTCCGATGGATCGCCTCATTTGTGGCGACGTGGGTTTCGGTAAAACCGAAGTTGCAGTCCGTGCCTCGTTCAAAGCCATCCAGGGAGGCCGCCAGGTGGCGGTACTGGTGCCGACAACCCTTCTTGCATCGCAACATGCAAACACGTTCTCCGAGCGTTTTGCCGGTTATCCAATTCGCGTTGAGATGTTGTCGAGATTCCTCACCAATGCCGAAGCACGAAAAGTTGGGGAGGGACTGAAGACTGGCGAAGTGGACTGCGTCAGCGGTACACACCGACTTCTTCAGGAAGGTGTCGCCTTCAAGAACCTCGGGCTCTTGGTGGTTGATGAGGAACAACGCTTCGGGGTGCAGCACAAGGAAGCCATGAAGCGACTTCGCACGAATGTCGACGTTCTCACCATGTCGGCCACGCCGATTCCACGCACGCTCGAGATGAGCCTCGTTGGCATTCGAGACTTGTCACTGCTTCAGACCCCACCGGCAGATCGCCAACCAATCCTGACCTACGTCGGCGAAGACAGCGAAGCTGTCGCGACTGAAGCGATTCGACGCGAGTTACTTCGTCAGGGTCAGGTCTTCTGGGTGCACAACAGAGTGCAGTCAATCGAAGAGCGCGCACAACAATTGCGAGAGTTAGTTCCAGAGGCACGCATTGTCGTCGCGCACGGGCAGATGGATGAGTCGCAGCTTGAAAAAGTTGTCGTGGACTTCTGGGAGGGCAAGCACGATGTGCTCGTCTGCACGACCATCATCGAAAGTGGCATCGACATGCCGACAGTGAACACTTTGGTTGTCGAGCGTGCCGATCTTCTAGGCCTTGGGCAGCTTCACCAATTACGAGGACGAGTCGGTCGTGGTGGACAGCGCGCGTATGCCTATCTGTTCCACCCACGCGATAAGCGACTCAGCGAGGAAGCGTATGAACGTCTTCGCACCATTGGTGAATCCACGGAACTTGGTAGCGGATTCCGCATCGCCATGCGTGACCTAGAGATTCGTGGCGCCGGCAATTTGCTGGGTCAAGCACAAAGTGGACACATCGCCGCGGTCGGCTACGACCTCTATTGCCAATTGGTCACAGAGGCTGTGGCAGAGATGAAAGGTGAACCAGTTGCCGAACCAATTGAAGTCGTCGTCGACTTGCCTGTCGATGCTTTCTTGCCAGACGACTACGCACCAAGCGAGGAGCTCCGCCTTGAGGCATATCGACGACTCGCCGAAGTGACGACGCTCGAACAAGTCGATGACATTCGTACCGAGTGGCTCGATCGTTTTGGGCCATTGCCTGCTGCCGCCGAAAACCTCCTCGGCGTTGCCGAACTGCGTGCCGCGTGTCATCGCCTTGGCCTGAGAGAGCTGTCTGCGACTCGTCGCGAGATTCGGATTGCACCCGTCACACTGCGTGCCTCTCAGTCGTTGGTGCTCCGTCGCGTTGCACCCGGGGCTGTGTACCGAGAGTCAGCACGACAATTGGTGTTGCAAATTCCGAAGAAAACGCCGCTCATCGAACACCTGCGCACCGTCATCAGCGAGTTGTTCGAGCCCGACGACGAGTAGGGTCGTTCTTTGTGACCGAACTGAAGAAACTCCCCCGTCGCCTGTCCCTGGCGGCACTCGCAATTGCAGCAACCACCTCACTTGCGGCATGTTCCACGGTCGAGAAGTCGAATGATGCATTCCGGGTGAACGGTGTGTCGTTCCCGCTCGCCGACTTCGAACAGCTCACGGAAGACCTCACATCGGCCGGTCAGCTCACACCAGATGCCAATGGTCTGTTGTCGGGCGATGACGCACGAAGTGTGCTCAACTCACTCATCCGAGGGCGAGCAGCAACACAATTTCTCACCACAATCGATGATTCAGTCACCGATGAAGATCGCCAGAAAGCTCTTGCATCTGTGCCAGACGGCGCCATTGACGGATGGTCAGAGCTTCTGAAGAACACGTCACTCGAGCTCAACGCGCTTCAGTATGCATTTGAGCGCGTCACCGTGCCCAGCAAGGATGCCGTGAAGTCGTTGTACGAGAAGCAACCAGCTTTGACAGGCGTGTTGTGCCTGAGTCACATCCTCGTGGAGTCGCTTGATGCAGCCAACAAGGTCATTGCAGAACTGGAAGATGGCGGCGACTTCGCAGAGATTGCGAAATCGACGTCAACCGAGCCTGCAGCCAAAGAATCCGGTGGAAAATTGGATGAAGGTGAGAACGCCTGTTTCAACTTGCCCACTCTTCAGGAACAATTCGACGCCGACTTCATGAGTGATGCCATTCCGGGTCGACCGACCATGTTCATCGGACCCGTTCGCTCGCAATTCGGCTACCACGTGATCGTTCACCGTCCGTGGGGCGAAGTTGGTGACGCAGTCATGAAGCGACTCACCGAAAACTCCGCAAGCCTGCTCGCCATCGGTTATCTCGCCAGCGCAGACGTGTGGGTTAACTCCCAATTCGGCGAATGGAACACGGCGAAATCTGCCGTCCAGTAACACGGAGCACAGCAGAGCGTGGCTCGCATCATCGTCGTCGGACTCGGACCCGGTGATCCCGCACGCGTCACGACCGGCACGCTCAATCTGATCGCGCGCACCGCGCCGCGCTTCATTCGCACGATTCGCCATCCGTCTGCTCACATCGTTCTCGATGCCGTAGGTGGCGCAGAGTCGTTCGATGCTCTCTATGACACAGCGAACACATTTGACGAGGTGTATTCCTCCATCACCGAACGTCTCGTGTCGGCAGCACACGAGTTCGGCGAAGTGCTCTACGCGGTTCCTGGTTCACCCCTTGTGCTCGAGAAGACCGTTCGCAACTTGCTCGCTCTCCCCGACATCGATGTCCATGTCGAGCCGGCAATTTCATTCCTTGATGACGCATGGCGCGCACTCGCGATCGACCCAGTGGAACACGGAGTTCGCCTCATTGACGGGCATGACTTTGCAGCAGCTAGCGCTGGCTACACCGGCCCAATGTTGGTTGCTCACACACATGCGAACTGGGTGCTCTCTGACATCAAGTTGTCAGTGGATGATGTCGACGACACACCAGTGACGCTGCTGCACCATCTGGGCCTAGATGACGAATGCGTGGTGCACACGACGTGGTCAGACATCGACCGAGCAGTCGACGCTGACCACTTGACATGTCTTTGGATTCCCGGACTTGCATCATCTGCCGGGCATGAACTTGTTCGTTTTCATCAACTCGCGCGAACGTTGCGTGAGCAATGTCCGTGGGACAAAGAGCAGACACACAGGTCGCTTGTCACGTACTTGCTCGAAGAGACCTACGAAGTGGTCGACGCCATCAACTCATTGCGCGAAGGAGACACCGACAGTGACGACGAACTCGTCGAGGAACTGGGCGATCTCTTGTATCAAATCGAGTTCCACGCGGTGATTGCTGAACAAGAAGGTCGCTTCTCGATGGCCGACGTGGCACGGCGCGTGCACGACAAACTTGTCAGACGCCATCCACATGTGTTTGGCAACACCACCGTGAATGACACGACTGAAGTTCTGAAGAACTGGGAACAGTTGAAAGCCGAGGAGAAACCCCATCGCACCGGACTGTTCGATGGCGTCGTTGAGATTGCACCGTCTCTCTCCTTCGCCTTGAAAGTGCAGCAGCGCGCTTCACGCGCCGGGTTTGATTGGCCGAATGTCGACGGTGCTTTAGACAAAGTCGCCGAGGAGGCTCGCGAGGTTGCCACCGTGCGTGATGACGACCCCGAGGCCACCTTCACGGAAATCGGAGACTTGTTCTTCGCATTGGTGAATGTCGCACGTCACCTAGATGTCGATCCTGAGGCCGCCCTGCGCGGAGCAGTACAGAAGTTCCGTCAGCGCGTCGAACGGGTTGAACAATTGGCACATAAAGAGGGTGCTTCCATCGATGCGATGTCCCTCAAGGAACTGGACCGCCTCTGGGAGCTTGCGAAAAAGAGCGACTGAGGCAAGTTGTCACTAGCGTGAGGGCATGAGTGAAATCGTCGAAGTCGTCGGACGTGAGGTCCTCGATTCCCGCGGCAATCCCACTGTCGAAGTTGAGGTCATGCTCGACAGCGGAGCCATCGGTCGCGCCATCGTCCCTTCCGGTGCTTCCACCGGTGAACACGAGGCAGTTGAATTGCGCGACGGTGGCACTCGTTACCTCGGTAAAGGCGTGGCGCGTGCTGTCGACAACGTCAACACATCGATTGCCACGGCAATCATTGGTATGGACGCCACCGAACAACGCATTCTCGACACTGCACTCATCGATCTCGATGGCACCGACAACAAATCACGACTAGGTGCCAACTCCATGCTTGGCACCAGCCTTGCCGTCGCCCACGCCGCAGCTGCCGAACTTGAATTGCCGCTCTTCCGCGCACTCGGCGGACCACATGCGCATGTTCTTCCAGTGCCCATGATGAACGTCATCAACGGTGGTGCACATGCCGACAACAATGTCGACCTTCAAGAGTTCATGATCATGCCTGTTGGGGCGCCAAGTTTCCGTGAAGCATTGCGTTGGGGAGTCGAGACATACCACACGTTGAAAAGGGTGCTCCACGATCGCGGTCTTTCCACTGCAGTGGGTGACGAGGGTGGTTTTGCTCCGAATCTCGAATCGAATGAGGCTGCGATTGCAGTGCTGGTCGAAGCAATCGAGCGAGCCGGTTACGCGCCGGGCAGCGACATCGCCATTGCTCTCGATCCCGCAATGAGCGAGTTGTATAAGGGCGGCAAATACCACCTTGCTGGAGAGGGCAAAGTGCTCGATGCCGACGAAATGGTCGCATGGTGGACTGCAATTGTCGACAAATATCCAATCGTCAGCATCGAAGACGGTATGGCTGAAGACGATTGGGACGGCTGGAGCAAACTGTCCTCAGTGCTTGCATCTCGCATTCAGCTTGTCGGCGATGACTTGTTCGTCACCAACGCACGACGATTGGCGATGGGTATTGAGCGCAAAGTTGCAAACAGTGTGTTGGTGAAGGTCAACCAAATCGGAACACTCACCGAGACACTCGACACAGTCGAGATGGCGACTCGCCACTCATACAGCAGCGTCATGAGTCATCGCAGCGGTGAAACGGAAGATGCCACCATCTCCGACTTGGCAGTTGCAACAAACTGCGGACAAATCAAAACGGGCGCACCTGCACGAAGCGACCGTGTGGCGAAGTACAACCAGTTATTGCGTATCGAGGATCGCCTCGGTGAGGCAGCTCGGTTCCGCGGACGCGCCGCACTCGCTCCCCGGCGCTGAGCTATCC
>JBJTGC010000084.1:0-2415 GCA_046093725.1 Actinomycetota bacterium | reverse complement strand
GTATTCCACGCCTTCAGGCCAAGCAAGAACTATGAGTGCCAGCCCACCGACAAGAGCAGAGAGCGTGAGAAAGGCGAGTGTGCGAAGAAGTCCAATTGGTCCGCCTAGTCGTGCTGGTTCTGCAACCACTTCTCCACTGTCGGCACCAGGAACTGTGGTTGCGGTCGTGCCATCGGTACCTGTTGTGCCTGGTGTGCCACCAGCGATTGTTGTTGAGGTGACTGTTGCATTCGTGAAACTGAAAGTTCCGGTGCTGCCGTCGGGAAGTGACCAACTCACTGTGCATCGTCCGGCCGCAGGAATTTGCGTCAGTGGAACCGAAACCGACACACCGTCTGCAGCAAGTGTCGGTTTGCCAAGGCCGGTGAGTTTGCCGTCGCAGGCGAGCGACAATCCCATCTTGTCGACGTTCTCTTGGCCGCCGAGGGCGTTTTGGAAAACCATCTGAACCTGGGTGGGAGGCACCGACACGGTTTCGCCTTCGGCCGGGTTGGTGGAGAGGACGACGTTGTTCCCACCGGCGGCCTGTGCGAACGACCCAAATCCGAGGACGGGAAGCAGCAGAAGAAAGAGGAGTGCAGGCAGACGGCGCATGTTTCTTCTTCAAACGGTACTCAAACCGCACTACCCGAACGCGTCCACTCGCTTCAGCGCACCCTATTGCTATGGTCATTTCGTGGCCACGCAATCGCTCTACCGCAGGTATCGACCGCGGCGATTCTCCGAGTTGCGGGGTCAAGAGCACGTCGTCAAAGCGTTACGTAATGCGGTCATCAACCATCGTGAAGGCCAGGCGTATCTGTTCTCAGGCCCGCGTGGAACAGGCAAAACTTCGACGGCACGAATCCTTGCCAAGGTCCTGAATTGCCAAAACCCTGTCGACGGAGAGCCATGCTGCGAGTGCGATTCATGTCTCTCGGTCGAGACTGGCACCAGTTACGACGTACTTGAGCTCGACGCAGCTAGCAACAACGGTGTCGCTGAAATTCGCGATGTCATCGAATCCGCGGCTTTATCCAGCCCCGGTCGTCACCGAGTTTTCATCCTCGACGAAGTTCACATGCTTTCGCGTGGTGCTGAAGCGGCCCTGTTGAAGACCCTCGAAGAGCCACCCGAACATGTGGTGTTTGTTCTCGCCACCACAGACCCGCAGAAAGTCAGCGAGACCATTCGCAGTCGTGTTCAGCACCTGCAATTCCATCTGTTGTCAATTGCTGATCTTGATGAGTACGTGCGGTGGGTCATCAGCGACGCTGGTCTCGATGTAGCCGACGATGTGATTGAACGTGTGCTCACGCAAGGCGCAGGTAGCGCACGCGACACACTCTCTGCACTAGAGCTCGCAGTTGCTGGTGGAGGCACGCTTGACGCACCTGTTTCTATCGACGAAGTTCTCGAAGCTCTGATTGCCCGCGACCAAGCTCGCGGTATTGCTGCAATTGCATTTGCAGTGCAGCAGGGTCGTGACCCGCGCACTCTGGCTGACGACATCGTGCGCACTCTCCGAGATTGCTTCTTGTCTCTCATGGCACCAGAGTTGGTGCAACTACCGCAGCAGCGAGCCGACATCATCGCGGAGCACGCGAAAAATCTCGGTGCAGCCCGTGTTGTGCGAGCCATGGAAGTCATCGGACAGACATTGGTTGAAATGCGTCATGCTCCCGATGCGCGCTTGCTCCTCGAAGTCGCTGTCGTGCGGCTGTCATCACCAGCTTTTGACGATTCCAATGATTCGATACTCGTAAGACTGCAACAACTCGAGACAGAAGTGCGCGAGTTGCGCAATAGACCGACTGTCACCTTGCCACCGGCACCCGTCGACCCAAGTACCGGACGTGCAAAAGTCGGAGGGCGCGTTGCCGCCGGGTCAGCAACAGGTTCAACGCCTCGATCCCCAGCCAGCGAGGTTGTCAAGGACACACCCGCCATTGCTGCTGCAGATCCAGTGGTGCCGCCAGTTGCGAAGAGCCCAGCAGAGGCAAAGAGCCCAGCAGAAGTGTGGCCACAAGTCGTTGCAGGGCTGAAGCCATTTGCCAAGGCCTTGTTCAATGCAGCATCGATTGCGTCGGTGAACGATGGAGTCATCACTCTTACCTTGCCGAACGAGTCGCACATGAAACGGTGTGCCGAACACGTGCCAGCACTTCAACAGGCATTGGCCGCAGCGTGTGGGCAGTCGTATCAGTTGGAATTAACTGCTGATGCAACTGCATCAAAGGGCATGGAGCGGCCGAAAGATCAACCGAGGAAGAAAAGGGTGGTCGAGGAAGTAGCGGAAGATCCGCACAAGCCCATCGACCCCGCTGATCTCATCGAAGGACCTGCCGGCATTGACCCATCCATCGAGCGTTTGCGGAATGCATTTCCCGGCGCTCGTGTGGTCACTAACGATAAGAACTGACCATGGTGACGTCG